>JADFYC010000182.1:0-401 GCA_015233295.1 Deltaproteobacteria bacterium
GGCGGCCAGATATCTGACGTCCTGGGCCGGACAAATCAGGCCGGTGGGGTTGTTGGGGCGGCAGATGAAGACCAGGTCCCGGCCTTCGAGTTCAGAGCTGAGGGCCTCGGCATCGAGACGAAAACCCGTTTGTTCCCGCAAGTAAAAAGGGACTACCGGGAGACCGGCCGCCTCAACCACGCCGGCGTATTCGCTGTAGGCCGGGACGGGAATCACGGCGCGGCGCATCGGGACGACCCTGGGAATGAGATTCAGGATTTCGGTGGACCCATTACCCACGATGACTTCCTCCGGGGCGGCCCCGTACCGGGCGGCCACGGCCTCGACCAGGCCGGAATACTCCGGGTCCGGATAATGGACCACCCCATCCAGGGCCCGGCCGCCCCCCCCCCGCAACCACT
>JADFYC010000182.1:578-7344 GCA_015233295.1 Deltaproteobacteria bacterium
TTTATAAAAATAGACCATTCCGCTTAAGCCCCAACGGGGCGCCCCAGGTTAGCCCAGCGGCAACACCCTGGGAAATCCGGCGGGGTGAATCAGGGATCATGACCAATTTGACTTCTTGTGGCTTCGCCACCCAGACAACAAGTTGTCTGGGCCACCCTCCTTAGCTTCGGGGGGGGTGTAAGGCCTCCTCAAATTCATCGATACTCTTAGCCAGTACGGCCTGTTTATGCAGGGCCTTGAGTTGGCTTGGGTCAACCAATCCTTGAACAGCGGCAATTATTTCACTGGGTACGCGGCCGAATCGGACCTCCAGGACTTCTATCACATCTTCTCGGACGGTTTGCAGAATTCCCAATTTAAGAATATCTTGCCCGGCCACGGTATCGGCTAAGTCAAAGTTTAACATGGCCACAACCTCCTCTCGGGTCAACTGTCGAAATCTATTGAGTAAAAACAAGGCCAGAAGATCTACCTGGTCACGGGATTGCTCTTCGACATAAAGACTCCGGACCAGCCCTCCCCAGTCGTGCGCCTTCCGGCTCAATTCATCTTTGTCCGTGTTCGCCGGCAAAGTATAAGGAGCCAGCACGACCAGGCGGGGATCGAGAGCCAGCAATTGCGCGTCGGTGTAATCCTCTAAGACGATCTCCCGAAACCGGCCCTGCAACCGATATGCACCGGTACTGTCTCCGATATCGAAGGGCAAGGCGCGAGAACCAAAAGAACGCTCGGTAAAGATGATGGCCGGAAGAACGGCCGAACATGACCGGGCCGGCCGCAAACCGTCTCTGGCCTTCGGTTTGATTATAGCATGGAGCAACTATTAATTCGACTTTATTATACTCCGAACATCCCCAAAGAGCGCTTGTCAAGTCGAAAAAATAATTGTTCCGGGACAAGCCCTTAGGTTGTTTGAATCGCCGTCCGGCCTTTGGCTAAAGCGATGGCCATGACGACCAGGACTAAAGCGACGGTAATAATTAGGGCCGTGACTCCCCCGCTGCCGGCCGCTTTGGCTGCAGCCGCGGTGACTACGGCCGCCTGCTTGCTATACGCGGGGATGATCCAGGGGAGAAGATAAGCCTGGATATTGGCCAGGATGGCGATGACCGTGGTTAGGATAATGGAGTGTTTCAAGGTGAACCGGAAGATATCCGATTCTTTGCCCACCAGGCCCACAGCCGCGGTGGCCACGGACAGCGACTGGGGTGAAATCATTTTGCCGCAAACGCCGCCAGAGGTGTTGGCTGAGACCGTGATGACCGGGTCGACGCCGATGCTGTTGGCCGTGACCTCTTGAAGCTTGCCGAACAAGGCGTTGGATGACGTATCGGAACCGGTCATGAACACACCCAGCCAGCCGAGGAATGGAGAGAAGAACACGAAAAAGTGGCCGGTGGCGGCAAAGGCGTTGCCCAGCGTGGTGGCCATGCCGGAGAAATTCATGATGTAGGCGAAACCCAGAATGGACGAAATGCTGACGATGGGCCAGCGCAGGGTTTTTATCGTTTGACCGAACACATTAGCCGCCAGGGCCGCCCCCCCGCCCATCAACGGGACGGAAAAAATCCCGGCTAAAAGAATGGCCGTGCCCGCGGCACTGAAAAGGTTCCAGCTAAACACCGCGGCCATGGGCTTGCCCCCGCGGATGACCAGGTTATCCAGCCCGGAGATGGAGAATTTAAATGTGGTGTATTGATCCAAAATTTCTTTGATCGGCTTGACGCCCCAGGCCGCCACCATGATCGACAGGATCAAGAACGGAGCCCAGGCCCGGAAGACCTGGCCGCCGGTAAACCGCAGCTTTTCACAACCGGTGCCGGCGCATTCATCGGCAAAACGCCAGCTCTGCTTGGGGTGCCAGTAACGGAGGAAGACGGTTAAGCAGACGATGGATACCAGGGCGGAGATGATATCGGGCAGCATCGGCCCGACATAGTTGGAGACCAGGAATTGGGACACGGCAAAGGACCCGCCGCTGACCAGGGCCGCCGGCCAGACCTCCCAGCCCTTCTTCCAGCCGCTCATCAAGATGACCACGTATAGGGGGATGATGACGCTCAGAAAAGGCAGAGTCCGGCCGACCAACTGGCTGATGGCCATCTGATCTATCCCGGAGACGCTCCCGGCCACGATAATCGGAATCCCGATCGCCCCGTAAGCCACCGGTGCGGTATTGGCCAGCAGGCACAGTCCGGCTGCGTACAAAGGATTAAAGCCCAGGCCGACCAACATGGCCGCGGTGATGGCCACCGGGGTGCCGAATCCGGCCGCGCCTTCGATAAAGGCCCCGAACGAAAATGCGATCAGGAGAGCCTGCATCCGACGGTCATCCGTAATCGAGGCCAAAGAATTTTTGATGATTTCAAACTGCCCCGTGCGGACGGACAAGTTATACATGAACACGGCCGTGACCACAATCCAGGCCACGGGCCACAGACCGAAAAGCATCCCGTTAAAGGTGGCCAGGAGGGCCAATTTGGCCGGCATCCCGTACCCGACGATAGATATGATGACTGCAATCGACACGGCGCTGATGGCCGCCCAGTGGCCTTTCATTCGTTTCCAGGCCAGGGCCCAAAAGAGGTACATGATGGGGATGGCGGCCATGAAAGCCGACAACGGCAAACTTTTTAAGGGGTCAGTCACGATGTTCCAGGTCATGGGGGCCTCCTTGGGCGGTTGCGGGTTACAGGTCAATGTCGTTGACTTAAGCCGGAGGAAAACACACTGTAAGATTTCTCGCTTCGCTCGAAATGACAAGGAGGACGCACGCAGCAGGTACTATCCTAAATGTACGGCACCTCTGTCATTTCGAGCGAAGCGAGAAATCTTAACGTCCTTATGTCACTCCGGACAAGAGTGAGGTGACCTTAAATCAATGACATTGGGTTACACGTTGCTAGTCGCTGGTTGCGGGTTAACTTTGACAATGTTCTCCGAAGAGGAACAATTGGTTAGCCGTGAACGAGACTCCTGGAATTAGAAGCGATCAGTCATTAATGCGTGTTAATCAGCCATGTTATACGACCTGGATTCAGCGTCGAGGGAGGGATTGCGGGCAGCTCAGAAATTGGTCTTACCAATTACTATAGGAGCGGATTATTTTTTGTCAAGCAAATTATTCCTTGACCTCAAAAAAATATTATGTAAGAATTTCACCAAACCAAATAAAGAGTGATGCTCGTTTGGTTCTATGGATAACTGGTGATACCGCACTTCTTGTTACAGGTTCCTTGTTACAGGTTGCAGGTTGTCTTTAACGAGCAACCAGTAACGTGTAACCTGTAACCCAATGTCATTAACTTAAGGATCACCTCACTATTATCCGGAATGACTAAGGACGTTAAGATTTCTCGCTTCGCTCGAAATGACAGAGGTGCCGTACATTCAGGATGGTACCTGCTGACAGGATGGTACCTGCTGACAGAATGGTACCTGCTGAGTGCGTCCGCCTTGTCATTTCGAGCGAAGCGAGAAATCTTGCTGCGTGTTTTTCTACGGCTTAAGTTAATGACATTGACCTGTAACCAGCAACATGCAACGAGGAAGCCCGCCTTATGCCCATCTTTAAAGCCGTTAAGCCCCAAAAGGTCTCTGATCAGGTCTTCGAGCAAATCCGCGACCTGATTTTTCGAGGTCAACTAAAGCCTGGGGAGCAGCTCCCTCCGGAACGGGAACTGGTCCGGACCCTGGGCATCAGCCGCCCCCCCATCCGGGAAGCCATTAACCAGTTGGTGGCTCGGGGCCTGGTGGAGCATCGTCAGGGGCAGGGCACTTTTGTCCGGTCACCGTCCACGGCCCCAGATAACCCCCTGAAGGCCATCCTCGACGGACAGGAAGCCAGCCTGATGGACTTGTTGGAGGTGCGCCTGGGGCTGGAGTGCAACGCTGCGGTGATGGCCGCCCGCCGGGCCACGGAAGAAGATATCGCGCTCTTAAAGGAAAGCGTCCAGCGGATGGTCTCTTTGATCAAAGCCGGCGACTATGATTTCAATGAGGACACCTATTTTCATATCGGCATCGCCTATGCCGGCAAGAATACCGTCCAGATGCACATCATGAAGAACCTGTACGACCTCATCCGGTACGGCATTAAAGAAAACCTGGCCCACCTCTACGAAGATCCGGCCAATATGGAGTCCGTTTGCATCCAGCACGAAGCCGTTCTGGATGCCGTTTGCCGGCATGATCCCCAGGCGGCTTTCGAGGCCATGCACCGCCACATCACCTTTGTCATCGATTTCTTTACCCGCCGCACCGCCACCCCAAAATAGTCAGGCCGATTCGATAGCCCTTTGTGCCACCCAGCCGGCTGGGAGCTCAGTCCTGCCGGGATTATCCGGGTTTATATGGCCATCCACCTGACCAATCATCTGACCATCTGCATATACATCCACCTGGCCGACCGCCTGTACATCCACCTGACCGACCGCATGACCATCCACCTCCACATCTATCTCCACATCCGACTGGCCAACCACCCGGCCAAACGTCGGAACCGTGATTAGGCTGATTAGATACCTGAGTTCGACGAGTCCGCTGAGCGATGAGTGTCAGGGGCCATGATTTAATCCACAGATTGCACCGATTTGCGCAGATAAAAAAAAGCAAATAATCGCATGGTCTGTGGGTCTCTTTCATCTGCGTTCATCTGCGAACTCGGCGGATACAATTCTGTTTCTCAATCAATAAGACTCGTCGCACTCAGGTTGGTATTAATCACGGGATCGGACGGACTGATCGACGAGGGAAAAAATTTATCCGTCGAAGATTAAGGGCGTCCCTTTTCAAGATAAGTAAGTTAAAATAGAAATAAATTTTAGGGAAGAATAGGAGACCTTGACTTTGAAGCTAAGCAACTCTGCATTGCGCTACATGGTCAAGATTTGGGGACAGCTCATCGAGCAAGGGGTTAAGAACAACTGAAGACTTCACGCTGTCCTGGGACAAATCAAGGGGAACTGATTCCGCCGAGATCGTGATCGTAAAAGTCCTGTCCGGAGAAAAAGAGCCTTCAGCAAATCGGCGGGCACCCGGTTCGATCAGCCTAACCGGCCAATATCTTTTTGCCGGGAGCGGTCACCGCGACTCGAAAACCGACATCGTCTCCCCGGTAGGTCATCGAGCTTTCCAGGCGGACCGCGCATCGTAAAAAGAAGGCGCTTTCACGCCAACTGCCGCCTCGAATCACCCGATATTTGCCCTGAAAAGGCCCCCGGCAATCCCGCTGCATGGCCACGTGTTGGGCATACCAACCGGATAAATACCAGTCCCAGACCCATTCCCAGACATTCCCGGCCAGATCATACAAACCGAAGCCATTGGCCATGTCCGGGCCGGCCGGGGCCTGATGCCCGTTATAATAGCCTACCGGGGTGGTATAGGGCGGATCTCCGGTTTGATAGGGGTGGCTGCTGTCGGCGTAATTGGCCTTGCCGGCGTCAAGATGGTCGCCAAACTCTTTACCCTGGCTCGGCCAGGGATAGTGGTGCCCTTGCAGGCCCCCCCGGGCGGCCTTCTCCCACTCAGCTTCGGTCGGAAGGCGGTAACCAGTGGCGCCCCATCTAACCATGTCCCGGGTCAGGGGCTTCTTTCCGGTGCGATAGACCCTGGTCAGATCGGTATCCGTATAATAGACCGGGGTACGGCCTTCCAACTCCGACCGGGCATTGCACCATTTAACCGCATCAAACCAGTTGACCGAGGTGACCGGATGATCATCGCCTTTGGCCAGACCGGGATTATCGAATCCATACCTCTGACCCTGGGCCCAATTACAGACCTCCTGCCACAGTCGCCAGGTGATCTGGTACCTATCGATAAAAAACGGGCCGATATAAACAGGATGGACGGGGCGCTCCGACGCCCATCCTTTCTTGGATCGGTCACCCATCTGGAATGCACCAGCCGGGATAAACACCATCCGAGATGATGCTCCAGATCTAATTGATCCGTCAACCTGCCTGGTCTGATCCATTTTAGCCACCTACCGCAAAACTCAGCGGTACAATTTGATTTCCCAGGGCGTTGCCCCAATGCTGTTGAATTAAGATTCCAGGCTTTGTTTTCGCATGACCCTGGGTCAACGAAGTGCCACCCTGGGTATCTGGTTCCAATACGCACGGCACCCTTACAATGACATTGACTCGCAACCCGCAACACTCTTACTTCTTCTTCCATCTGTTCAATTTCTCAAACGCATCTTCAGCCACTTTCAACAACTGCTTTAGATCGAAAGGCTTGGTGAAATAATCGTCAAACCCCGCCTCCCGGCAACTGACCAGCTCAAACAGGGAGGCTTGACCGGTAATGGCGAAAATGCACGTAATGGGGAATGCCGCCCTAATTTTTCGGCAAAGGTCCAACCCATTCATGCCCGGCATGTTCAGGTCCAGGAACACCACCTGGCATCTATCCTCTTTCAGAATTTCCAAGGCTCGTTGAGCGTTTTCGGCCGGAAAAACCCTGTATCCGTTTTCGGTAAAGAATATATTCAGCATCTTCCGGACCATATCTTCATCATCAACGACGAGTATCTTTTTCACATCCATCTGTGTCACTCCGTTTAAGATTATTATTGTTTCCTCGAACGGTCGAAATTGTCCCTTTTCGAGGAGACGTGGTTGCCGGCTATTAGTTACGGGTCAATGTCGTTGACTTAAGCCGGAGGAAAACACACTGTAAGATTTCTCGCTTCGCTCGAAATGACAAGGAGGACGCACGCAGCAGGTACTATCCTGAATGTACGGCACTTCTATCATTT
>JADFYC010000183.1 GCA_015233295.1 Deltaproteobacteria bacterium
CAAATGGCGCGGTGAATTCCGCAATAGGAAAAAGCATGGAGGATTTTATTGGGAATCTACCTCGGTCTCGGCTATCCGGAATTCCCGAGGTGAAGTCACGCACTACGTTAAGGTGGCGGAAGACATCACCGAAAAAAAACGCACCGAACAAGAATTGACTGGATACCGCAAGAGATTAGAGGACCAGGTTGAAAGCCGGACGGCTGAGATATCCCGCATTGATGAACAACTCCGGCAAGAGATACTAGAACGCCAGACGGCTGAAGAAGAGCAACTTAAATTCATGGCCCTGGTCAAGCACAGCGGCGACTTCATCGGTATGGCCGCCCTTGACGGCCAGGTGCTCTATCTGAACGAGGCCGGACGTTGCCTCGTCGGCCTGGATGACCGGGAGGATATCACACTCCTGCGCATTACAGACTTTGCCCCTGATGACCGGGTGTACCGCATCAACGAAGAAGTGATGCCGGCCATAAAGCAGAGCGGACGCTGGCGAGGAGAGACCCGCCTTAAGAACTTTGTTGATGGAAGAAATATCGAGATGGCTGCAGACGTATTTGTGGTCAGAGATTTTCAAAATGGGCAGCCTATCTGCCTGGCCACCATCATGCGGGATATTACGGAAAAAAAAAACCGAGGAAAGAATCAAGCAGAGTGAAGAGCGATTCCGCCGGGCCATTACCGAAGCTCCCATCCCGATTATGCTTCATGCTGAAGATGGTGAAGTCTTGTGCATAAGCACTAGCTGGACCGAGTTAACCGGATATTCTCTCGACGAAATCCCAACTATTTCCGACTGGGTCAATAAAACCTACGCAGGAAACCAGAAGAAGGTCATGGATGGGATACACAACCTATTCGAATTAGAAGGGAAGGTCAGCGAGGGTGAATTTGTGATTACCGCAAAGAACGGCCGGGAGCTAACCTGGGACTTCAGCTCGGCCCACTTGGGATGCCTCCCGGATGGGCGGCGTCTGGTGATCAGTATGGCCATGGATGTCACCCAACGCAAAGAGGCGGAACAGGCCCTGGCTGGACGAACAGAAGAGCTGGTCAGGTCAAACGCCGAGTTGGAACAATTCGCTTATATAGCCTCCCACGACCTCCAGGAGCCTTTGCGCAAAATAATCAACTTTGTCGACTTATTAGAAAAGCGTTACAAAGGTCATATTGACGAGCGGGCCATATATAACCTATGTTGTTGACGGCGCCACCAGAATGCAGAAGCTGATTAATGACCTGTTGACCTACTCACGGGTGGGCCGGGCTGAATATATCTTCCAGCCGGTGAACGTTCAAGAGATTCTGGAGGAGACCTTGTCAGACCTCCACATGGCCATAAATGAAAGTGGCGCCGTCATCAGTTTCGGACAGCTCCCGACGATCAAGGTCAATCAGAATCGGTTCGGGCAGCTCCTCCAAAACCTGATTGGTAACGCCATTAAATTCAGGGGCGAGGAACCACCTCGGATTCACCTGGCGGTCCAGCTCGAAGATGAGCAGTGGATTTTCTCCGTTAAAGACAACGGCATCGGTCTTGAACCACGGCACGTAGAACGTATTTTTGAAGTCTTTCAACGACTTCACGCCAGAGATGAATATCCCGGCACAGGAATCGGGCTGGCCATTTGCAAAAAGATCGTGGAACGGCACGGTGGTCGGATTTGGGTGGAGTCCCAATCCGGAAACGGAGCAACTTTCTATTTCACTATTCCTGATAGGAGATAGTATGAATCACTACAAGCCGTTGGAGATTCTGCTGGTCGAAGATGACCCCGCCGACGTCGATCTCACTCAAGAAGCAATGGAGTCTTCAAAAATCAAAGTAAATCTACACGTCGTCAACAACGGGGTGGAGGCCATGGATTTCTTGCGAGGCCAGGGCCGTTTCGCCACTGCTCCGCACCCGGATTTGATTCTGCTGGATCTGAACATGCCCAAAAAAGACGGCCGGGAAGTCTTGGCCGAAATCAAAGCTGATGATAAGCTGAAGCTTATCCCTGTAGTCGTCTTGACTACTTCCCAGGCGGAAGAAGATATCCTCAGAAGTTACGATCTGGGCGCCAATTGCTATATTTCCAAACCGGTCGGTCTGATAGAGTTCTCCCGAGTGGTCAGATCAATTGAAGACTTCTGGTTCACCGTAGTGAAGCTTCCGGCAAGGTAACGACATGGACAAGCGTCAGATCAACATATTGTTAATTGAGGATGATCCGGAAGATGCAGAATACCTCGATGAACTGCTGGCCGGAGACGAGACCCTCGTATTTAAAACTGAACGGGCCATGAGGTTGGAATCCGGACTAACAAGGGTACTCCAAGGAAACCTCGATGTGGTCCTGCTGGACCTGGGCTTACCGGACAGTGTGGGATTGGATACGTTTATCAGATTCCACGCCGCCGCCCCGGATGTCCCGGTGGTGGTACTAACTGGATTGAATGATGAGCAAATGGCTATTTTGGCCGTGAGTAAAGGAGCCCAAGATTATCTCCCCAAGCAAGGTCTGGACTCCCGGCTACTGGTTCGGGCGATCAGGTACGCCCTGGAGCGGCAAAAACTTCTCCAAGAGCTTAAGGAGGCCTTGACCAGCGTCAAGACCCTTCGGGGACTTTTACCCATTTGTGCCCACTGCAAGAAAATTCGCGATGATAAAGGGTATTGGAACCAGATCGAAAGCTACATCCGGACCCATTCCGAGGCGGATTTTTCCCACGGCATCTGCCCGGAATGCGTCAAGAAAGATTATCCCGACTTATATCAGGAAGGTGAATTCATTTGATCCCAACACACCACATCTAACAATAATGAGGCGATATGTTAAGGCAAAACCAAATTTTTTCGACGCATCACCGTTTTCTCACGACTTGTGCTATAATCCTCATATGGGTGTCGGTCAGTGTCGGCGCACTTAACGGCGCGAACGCCTTGGCCGCGGATGGCCAGGTAAAAGCGGAACCTCTGTTCACCTCAGTGATTGACCAGGGCAGGTCCCAGGAGAAGTTGGGCCGAGAGGTGATGCGGGTCCGGCCGGTTAAGCTCAATGCCGAAGTCTTGTTTCCGACCAAAACGAGCAAGAAGGCCGGCAGGCAGGCCGGAAAAGATATTCTCCTCAATCTTTTTGACGACGTCGTGCTCACGGCCGTAATTGACGGGGTGCCATCCGGCCGCGATAATCAGTCCCAGGTAAAAGAAGTGACGGGGCGAATCAAAGATGTGGCCGACAGCTCCGTCATCCTGGTGGTGGTCGATGGGGTCATGTCTGGTAATATAACCATGCCGGGAGCCTTCTATCAGATCAGATATCTTGGCGGCGGCATCCATGCGGTTTATCAAATTGACCAGTCAGCCTTTCCGCCAGAGTTACCCCCCCAACCGGTGTCGCCTTCTTTAGAGAAGCGGGATGGCCCACGCGACGGTAAAGCAACCGATGATGGATCCCAGATCGACATCATGGTCGTTTATACCCCCGCAGCCCGGATGGCAGCCGGCGGAGTCACAGCCATGAAGTCCATGATTAATCTGGCCGTGACCGAGACGAATACCGGCTATGGCCAGAGCGGGGTGAGCCAAAGAGTCCGGTTGGTTCACACGGCCGAGGTAGCTTACGACGAGACCGGTTTCGACTGGTATACCACTCTAACTTCCTTGACCGTTCCAACCACCCCGGCAATGACCGAAGTACATAGCCTACGTGACGCCTATGCCGCGGACATTGTGGTCATGCTGGTCAAGGATGCCGGTTTTTGCGGATTGAGCTGGTTGATGACCGTCCCTGAAACCAGTTTCTCTTCCAACGCCTTTTCTGTTGTTTCGTCAAGCTGCGCCACCGGATACTATTCCTTTGCCCACGAAATGGGCCACATCATGGGCAGCGAGCATGACCGAGCCCATGCGACAAACGTTCCAGCCTATCCTTACTCCTTTGGCTACCAGGATCCGACTCAGCTTTTCCGGGACATCATGTCCTACGATTGCCCCAATAAGTGCCCCAGAATCAACTATTGGTCCAACCCGGATGTGCTTTATCAAGGCCGGCCGACCGGAGTTGACTATCAGTCCATTAGCGCGGCCGACAACCGCCGGTCCCTGAATAACACGGCCATTACGGTGGCCAATTTCCGCACCGGCCTCATCCGGCCCGACGGCGTCTGGAAGACCAATACCGGCCGCAGTCTTTACCTCCAGACCTATGACAATGGCGGGGCTTTACTAATCAGTACCGTGGACGGGGTCAACTTGATTGCCGCATATGACGGAAAGCTCGAAAATAGTATCTTTGACGGTGTTGATGTCTACGGGGGTAAGGAGTACCGGTTGGTCCTGACCGTCACCTCCAACAAAGCCGCCACTTTCACCACCTATCGTTTGACTTCGGGGACTGCTGCGGATGCCGGGGTAACCGAGACCTGCACCAAATTCGCCGATGCCGACCCAGTCCGAAAGACCGACGGGGTGTGGAAGGACGCGGCCCTGACTCAAATATTCTATGCCCAGACTTATACTACCGGCGGGCTGACGATGATCAAAACCAGTGACGGCCGCACCGCCACCGCTTTTTTTGATGCAGGATTGGACAACGATACGTTTGACGGCTCAGACATCGGCGTCCCGCCCAGCCGGCGTCTGGTTTATCAATTCATCTCCGACCAATCGGCCGCAGCCACGCTGTATGACCTGAATCAAAAAACTCTCGGGTCCTGGAGTTGCACCCATGACTCCTTCCCCAAAACTGTGTCAGGCTCTTAGCCCGAGGTTGCTGGTTGCTCGTTGTCTTCAACAAGTAACCGGCAACAAGCAACAGGTGTTTTCGGAAGCGTCAATTATAGCCGCGTCAAGTATAATTTTGGGAGACATAGAATGGAACCATATCAGAAAAAATTTGCCCGGTTGCTGGCTGAGAGCGGGGCGCTTTTCTTCAACCGGGGCCTGGTGTTGAAAGATGGGCGGCCAAGCCCCTACTTCGTCAACATGGGCATGTTTCGGACAGGGCATCTGGCCTGGGAGATAGGCGGGATGCTGGCCGACATGCTGGTGGAAACCGGAATGATTAATCAGGTTGACGTCCTGTTCGGACCTTCTTATAAGGGCAGTTGCCTGGTCGCGGCCACGGCTATGGCCTTGTGGCACAACCACGGTATAGATCGTCTATTCGAATATGACCGTAAAGAGGCCAAGACTCATGGCGAGGCCAGCACCAAAGCCAGCCTGATGGTCAATGGGTCACTCTATGATGGCTGCCGGGTATTGCTCGTTGATGATGTGGCTACATCTATGGGAACTAAATATGAGATGGTGGAGAAAATCAACCACGAGGCGCAACGGCTGGGGATAGAGGTGCATCTGGCGGGACTGTTGATCGGCTTAGACCGGCAGCAGACCGAGGCCATTTACGACGAACAGGGCCGGATAATGGTCGGTCGGCGGGGCGAAAATGCGTCCGAGAAGTTTACCTTAAAGACGGGCCTGACCGTGGCCACCCTGGCCGGGATCAAAGAAGTGGTGGCCGACATCTTTGACAGCGGCATCGAGGTCCTGGTGACGGGTCAAAGACGCCCAATAGATCAAGACCTGCTGGCGGAATTCAATAATTATTTGGCTACCTATGGGGTATAAGGAGGGTATAAGAAAAGCTCGACGCCCAGGGAGATAAAAAACGAGGACACGGAGAATAAGAAAACTAAGAATCTCCGTGTCCTCCCTTTTCTCTTCGCGTCCTCTGCGTTCTACTTTGCTTAGTTCTTTGGACGACGTTGATTTTCTGTTTAGACCCCCACATTGGGTGAGTCGGCCGGAGGTGTCGCATCCCCAGGGGACGTAGCCGTTTTTTCCACAGCGTCTTCTTTGACGGTCCACAGTACAGGGGCGGTCTCAGATTTTTCCACCTGAGCTTCTCGGGTCTTGTCCTCCTCGGCCTTTTTGGCCACCTCCTGGCCGGTTTTCTCCAGGAGGGTAACTCTTTGAGCCACTTCCGGACGATTTCGATTCAGCAAGAAAACGTAGAAAAAGTTCCCCCAGGGATCCGTTTCACTTCTCACCTGAAGGATATCCTTGGCCACCAGGGTGTTAAAAACCTCTTTACGTTGCAGGTGATTCAACTCCGGCAGGGCCGAGGCCAACTTGTCGACTAAGAAGCCGCTTAGCTTAACACTGCCATACCGCGGGCCGAATTCCTGGAAAGCGCCGATAGCTGCGTCTAATGCTTTATATTCATTAGGCGTTAAAGGGTCCGACGGGGAAACGTCAGGGTTGGTGGCGAACTCCCGGGGTGGTCGTTCGGATTGCCGGTGCTCCCTCATTCTGGGGCCGCGTTCTCCCGCCACTCCTTCCCGATCTTCGTCCTCGCTGGTGATTTCTCCATTGGTGTCAACGTACAGGTAGTTGGTTTGTCCGACCAGATCTTTAAGATCACCTGAAAAACACTTTTTAAAGCTGATAAACTTGACCTGCCGTCCGGCTTCTCGGATACGCATGGCAATGGGAATATAATCTCGGTCTCCTGCGGCGACGATTAGAATATCCACGTCACGCGTCAACATCGTTTCTTGCAGGGACAGGGAGAGCTCAATATCAGCACTGTTCTTTTGGGGCGCCGCCTTGACGTTCTGAGTTCTGATGCCCATGGCATAAAGTTCGGTGACGGCGCTGGGGTAATTGGGCCAGTTGGCGAAGGCTTGTCGTATCACCAAGTTGATATCAAATTTCCTTTCCATATAGCGTAGTATTTTAGCGATAATATCAACAGTTTTGGTCTCGGCCTCGGCCCGGGGCAAACCATATTGGTTGGTCAAGGCAATGGCCAGGTTTTCAAAGTCAATAAAAATGGCGCCCAGTTGTTTTCTGTGCATTATTACCTCCTTGATAATTGGCCTTATATTAAGATATAGAGGCAGGGGCGCGGACTCCACGGCCGGATACAATATAAGGCAGAAAAACTTGGTTATAGTGTTATCACATAAACTAGTTATACTAAAAAACTCCCGTGTTACCAAAGGCAGACAGCCGACCATCCGCCCGGTACCAAATGTCTCGACAATCTAATGTTCTGACTGAGATAATTTCATAGTATTGCTCTTCGATTTATATCATGATCAGGCCGGAAAAGTCAATTGAAACATCGTACCTTGTTAATTTAATTAAGATGTTCCACCTGCCTGCCCCCCCCCTGCCCCACCGGTCTTGGGCTGCCGCAAGGCCTCAGCGCTGACTAAGCCTACCTGACTAAGGTTCATTTGACTTAGTTCTCGATATATGTTATGGTACGGCTCATGATGAGCGTAACTAACGAAAAGAAAATATTTTTACCTTCTGGTCCGTATCTCTTGGAGGGTCT
>JADFYC010000184.1 GCA_015233295.1 Deltaproteobacteria bacterium
GCCGGTAGCACCATGTATATTAATGCCTTGGGCAACCAGGCGGGCCACACCGCCGGACCGGCCAAAGGAGACCAGTGGACCTTTGGCTTTAGCGAATATAGCGGTCTGACCGACTCGGGAGTGATGACGATTACTCAGGGGACAACGAGTAAAGATGTGGCCTGGAACAAGAATGATTCCCTGCAGACACTTAAGAATAATATTAATTCGGTGGCGGCCGGCCTGGCTTCGGCCGACTTTACCAATTCGGGGGGATATGATCGGCTGCAAATTACCTCCGGTACGTCCGGAGCCGCAGGCAATTTGACCTTTAGCGATAAGACGGGCAATTTAGTCGCCCTATTGGGCTTTTCCCAGGTCAGCGGGTCCGGGACCCAGGCCCAGTTCACCCTTAACGGGAAAACCTACGGCCCCCAGGACAGCAACACCTTTTCCGGCGTCGTCAAAAATCTGGACATAACCGTCGGCTCTTTGGCCGCCGGGCAACAAGTGTCATTGAATGTGGTGGACCAGTCCAAAAACGCCCAGGTGGGGGCCAACGCCGGTGATACCATCAACACTTACATCCTGGATGCCCGGAGTCCGGCCCTGGGGCTGAAGGATCAGAGCGGGAATTATTTGGTGGACGTTAGTTCGGCGAGCAAAGCCAGTTCCGGTCTGGGGATTGTGGATACGGCCCAAGACCGCGTGCTGGCGAGTGATTCCCACCTGGGCACGTTGATCAACCGGATGACCTACACCCAGGGGGTGAATTCCAGCGTCAAAACCAACCTGGACACGGCCTATGAGAATATGACCACTATTGACTTTCCGTCCGCATACACGACGCTGCAAAAAAACCGGGTTCTCCAGGACAGCGCCGCGGCCATGCTGGCCCAGGCCAATCTAATTCCTTTGCGGGTGCTGCAAATACTGGGCATAATCCCCGGCATGGGTTGATGACATATCGCGTTTTAAATTGCGTTTTGGAGGGATCGAGCCAACAAGCCGACTGATTGTGATTTCGGGTCTATTGAATTTTCAGGAGTTTTCATGAAATCTGGCAAGTCATCCATTGGTTCATCTCATTTTTTGGCGGATTGTTTGGCTATCTCCAGGTTGGAGGTAACGATCTTGTAATACACGGGGTTCTTTTCAGCCGTGTAAATCTTTAAAGCCTGGTCATAGGCCTGGATGGATTTGGCCAAATTGGCGTCTCTATTTCGGATGTCCGCCAGGCCGCGATAGGCCAGGCCCAGGTTATTCTGAGTCAGGCCATATTCATTGGGGTACTTCTCCAGCGTCCTTACTTTCAAAGCCTGGTCATAGGCCGCAACGGCCTGGGTCAAATTTTTGTCCCGGTCCTGGATCTCAGCCAGATATCGCAGAGCCGTACCCAGACTGTTCTGAATTCGGGCATATTCAACCGGATATTTGTCCATGCCGGCCACCGTCAGGGCCTTGGTGAAGGCTCCCACGGCCTTGGTCAGATTATCGGCTTTGCCTTGAGGTTCCGCCAAGGACATCCAGGTGGTCCCCAATTCATGGAGGACCAGGGCATATTCATTCGGGTTCTTCTCGGGAGAGAAGACGGCCAAAGCCTGTTCGTAAGCTTTTACTGCTTTATGGAGAGTTTCCGCCTTATTCTGGAATTCAGCCAACCCGCGGTACGCATTCCCCAGACCAGACCAGGCAGACGCATACTCCAACGGTTTATTTTCAACCGTGTAAACCTTTAGAGCTTCTTCAAACGCGATAGTGGCTTCTGTCAGGTTCCCCTCACCGTCCTGACTCTCAGCCAGGGCCAGGTAGGCCGTCCCGATATTACTCTGCGCCTCAGCATACTCCGCGGGATATTTATCCACGGTATATGTTCTTAACGCCTCCGAATAAGCCAGGATGGCTCCAAACAGGTTTTTTTCCCGATCCCGTAACTCGGCCAGACCGATGAATGCTTCCCCGATATCCGACTGGGTAATCGCATTTTCAACTGGATAATTCTCCACGGTATAGGTCTTCAGGGCTTCCCCATAGGCCAGGATGGCCCGGGACAGGTTTTCCTCCCTGTCTTTAAGATGGGAGAGCCCCTCGAAGACTCGTCCCAGATTATCTTGGGCCAGGGCATACTCCACAGGGTACTTTTCCACCACATAGATATTGAGGGCGTTTTCAAGGGCATTGGCAGCTCGGTTGAGATACTCTTCCTGTCCCGACGAATCGTAGAGATTGGCACAAGACTGGCCCAGATTAAATTGCGTTCCGGCATATTCCAAGGGGTGCTTATCCGGGGTAAGCACATTAAGCGACTCGCTAAAGGCATTAACGGCCTTGGTCAGATTATCCCGCGTGTTCTTCAGGTCGGCCAATCCTTTGTACGCATAGCCAAGATTATTGTGAACGAGGGCATGATCAACGGGGTACTTGGGAGTCGTGTATACAGTCAAGGCAGCGTCATAGGCTTTGACCGCCTTAGTCAAATATGCCTCTTTGTCCCCCACCTCAGCCAGTTTCCTATAAACCTGGCCCAGATTGTCTTGGGTGGAGGCGTAATCCACAGGGTACTTCTCCGGAGAAAAGGTCTGCAGAGCTTGTTCAAAGGCATTGACCGCCGAAGCCAGGTTCTTTTCTTTGTCCTGAGTTTCAGCCTGGAGGCTATAAGCCGAACCGAGCTGGTTTTGGACCTTAGCCCGGTCAGCCGCGTACCCATCCGGGGAATAGACCCTTAAGGCTTCTTCAAAGGACTGAATGGACCGGGCCAGGCTCTCCTCTCGATCTCCGGTCAGGGCCAGCTTATAATAAGCCAGACCCCTGGAATAGAGAATGTGACCATACCGCTCCGGTTCTCTTACCTCTGACACTTCTTTTAGTAAATCCCGATAGATGCTTAAAGCATCCGGGATCATATTCTTTTTTAGCAAGGCGTCCGCGTTGGTTATGGCCATCCTGGTGGAAGTCTCCATGGCCGCCTTGGTCCTGGAATCAAATAAAACAGTTACCGAGCTGTACTCCCCAATATCAGGTGAAGTGATTGAAGTCAATCATGACGTTATCGACAACCCGGAACTGATTAACGAAGACGCGCTAAGTGATGGTTGGCTCATCCGGGTGGAGCCATCGGCCGATAGTGAATTCTCCGAGCTTCTGGTTCCTGAGGAATATGAGGAATACTTAAAAGAAGAGATTGAGGAAATTGAGGAAGAGGAATAACTTATCTAATTAGGTGGCCTAGTTAAGTGGTCACGGTTGAAGCCTGCCTGATAGACCGGATAACCAAAACCCACATCTTTAACGGCGGCATTAACTTTTGCTGGTTACTCGTTAAAAACCACAAGGAACCGGTAACGGGTAACCAGTAACAACTTAATTACGAATAACGCGAGTTATACCCGGTTATTACACTAAGCCATCATTATTTTGTCCGCTACTCCGCCTTTACATGCTTTACATGCCTTTACATTCTTTGTCCGCCTCAACATGCTCTCGCTCAACATGCTCTCGCCTTTAGGCCGGAGATATTGGTGAACAAGATCAAGCCGAACGCGAAAAATCCTCTCTTTTAACAGATTCATCCAAATATCTGGGGTAAATGACCTGAAAAATCGTCCCCTCCTCGGGGGTCGAGGTGAAAAAAACTTGACCGGCCAGGTATCGCTCACTGAGTAGTTTCACACTATACGTCCCCAACCCACGAGAACTACCTTTGGTGGAAAAGGATCGGTTGAATACCTGGAGTTGAACTTGGCGTGGCATAACGGTAGAATTATGGACCCAAAACTCGATGGTTTCGTCCGTCACCTGGCAGCCAACGGTAACTTCATGATTATCCAAAGAAGCCTCTAACGCATTCTTGAGCAGGTTGCCGATCACTCGGCCCAGCAGCACCGGGTCGCTAACAAAATCCGCCCGAATGGTCTGGTGGTCCAGGCGGATTTTCTTGCCTTTGGCCTCTTCCATCCGGCTGTAGACTAGAATGATCTTTTCCAAAAAAATATATGTATCCAATTTATCAGGATAAATTTCCAGTTCGTTGTTTTCAGCGGCCAAAATATGCCGATGACCTTCAATTTCACCGATCAAGCAGTTCGACGCCTCATAGATCGCTTCGGCCAGGTCGGCCAGGTCGGTGCACTCACCGTCTTTAATCAACTGCGAAAACCCTCGGATGCCACCGGCCGTGTTTAGGATGTCGTGAAAAAAAATGCGTTCTAAAAACCGGCGTCTCTTGACATGACTGGTATCGGTCAACACAAATAGAGTGAATTCCCGCCCAGTAAAAGAAAACGGCTTAGCCGTAACCTCCAGGTCGAAGGATTCACATACATCTCCCCTCCGAGCCATAATCCGGCATTCCTTGACGCTTCCATCACCTTCCCGGCTCTCCAAAAAGGCCTGGGTGGCTCCGCACGCCTGGCAAAACTCCGAAGTTCCACAACCACCAGAACATTTATGACTATGAATACAGCTTAAGGCTTCCCCCGGTCGTTGGCCGACCAGTCCCAATCCGTCTTTCAACCCGAGCGCATTCAACATGGCCCGGTTAGCATACACAATCTGCCTTTGGGGATTAAGAATTACCAGAAAGCTTGGGACTTCGTCCAGCAACTGGGTTAGCAGCGGAATGTCTCTAATCGCCTGACTGTCCTGGATCACATTTTCTTCCGGGGCTCGCTCGGCTGGGGCGAAAAAGGTTTGGAGGGAAGCCATGGCCATCGATTGTTCTCCTATATTAAACATGTCATTAAGTTAACATCGATGACTAAGTATGTCAACGCCCAAAACCGGCCTTCCAAGATCGAATCAACAAAAACGGAAGAAATTAAAAAAGACTAAAGTTTTCTCTTTTCTTGCCGATAATGGGTCAGGAAGGAGTCTATATGCTCAAGTCTAAGGCTGGGACCGGACCGCTGGCGGCCTACTTACGGCAATCCATCGCCGGTATGGATAGAGGCCGGCTGGTCTTAGCGATGTACGAAGAGGCTTGTTTGGAGCTGCATCGGGCCCTAACCGACATTCCCCAACACCGGTTGGAACTGGCTCACCGGCGTCTGGTCAAGGTTCAGGAGATCGTAAACGAACTGCTTATCTCTCTAAACTTCGAGGCTGGTGAGTTGAGCCGGACGCTCCGGGCAATATACCAGGACTTGCTGCAACGGTTGATGACCGCGAATTTACAAAAAGACGTAGCCTTAGTGACCGCCGTCTTGAACGTCTTGACAGACATGAAAAACGCCTGGGGGGAAATGCTCCAACAACTGACCAGGGAGGTGCCCCCGGCCGGAGCCAAGGCCGCTCGTTTAGGTTCCGTCAGAATCTAATCTGTGGTTGAATCAGATATTCTAATAAACCTGAGTTCGATGAGTACGTTAAGCGATTAGTGTTAAGGGCCGTTATTTAATCCACAGATTGCACCGATTCGCGCAGATAAAAAAAGACTAATAATCGCAGACATCTGTAGGTCTCATCCATCTGCGAAATCTGCGGATACATTTTTGTCTATTGATTCACGGGCCAGGCCAGGATGGCTTGCGCCCTGGCATAAGTAACTCTAATGGGATCATGAATTGATCCACCCGGTGCCTCTTTAAGGAAAGAAGGGGTGATGTTAAAAGGAATTAGACACACAATTTAATATGGTGTGCAGGGATGCCCGCCTTCAAACGCAGGGATATGCGTTATGAGGAGGACTGTCCTATGGCCACCATCGGCAGTGTTGTCATTGGTAATAACGTTCCCGCCTATTCCGCCCTCTACTATCTCAATCTGGCCTCTCAAGCCGTAAACCGCAGCCTGGAACACCTCTCCGCCGGCAAACGAATCATCAGTGCCGCCGACGATTCGGCCGGGTTTATGATGTCTCAGCGCCTCCAGGCCCAATCCACCGGACTGCAACAGGCCAACTACAATATCCAAGACACCACCTCGATGCTTCAAGTGGCCGATTCCTATCTGGCCAAGGGGACCGACAACATCTCCGGCGTGATCAGCGCCATTAGGACCAGGGTTCTCCAGGCCGCCAACGACCCCACCTTAACCGACGCTCAACGCATCTCATTGCAGTCGGATATCAATCAGCTAATCGATGAGATCGACGGCCTGGCCGGATCGGCCACCTATAACTCCCGCTACCTCCTAAACGGTAACATGGTGGCCACCATTACCTCGTCAGACCCCCAGGTTCTGACTGGCCGGGCGACGGGCCGAGTGAGTTCAGCCGGATATGACTTCACCAACGTCCAGACAGCCACCTCATTCAAAGGACTGGCTAATTCTCCTCAAATAGCCAATTTGAGACTCACCCCGTTGGGTACGGACAAGACTTCCACCTTGGGCGATGCCACCTTTGCCGCCAATTATACGACCAACAGCGTGACCGGCGAATATGACATCGTCTTTTCCTCTCCCACCGATTTCACTGTCTACGATTCCAACGGTACGGCCGTCCGATCAGGCGCCGTGGGCGGCAACCCCGTCTTTATTCAGAAGACCTACGCCGGTCAGGCGATGGACAACGGCGCTTCACTGGCTACCCAGGGCACCCTCATCCAAAATTTAGGGGACGGGAGTACTAAATATTTCACCAGCCTGGCAACAGGTGACAAGCTGGTCTGGACCGGCGTGAACAAGAACGGGGCAGCAGTCAACGGATCGCAGACCATCACCCTGGGCAGTACCACCGTGGCCAACCTCATGTCGGCCGTGAACACCTCCCTGGCCGGCGGGGTGGCCGCGACGATCAACGCCCAAGGCTACCTGGTCATAGAATCCAAGACACCGGGACCCACCGGAGATTTCACCTTTAGCTCGGGATTCACGCTGCTGCCGCAGGGAGCCTCCACAGCCAAAATGAGTTCCAACGGTCAACTGGCCATGAATCTGACCATCCCTTCAACCAACTCAGCGGATGGCACTTCCGTCAAAATCACCAACGGAGTAAACGTTCAAACCGGTTACAAAGCCATTTTAAGGATGCAGCCGGCCCCCGACATTAGAGAAGGCAACCGCGCCTCTACGCTGACCGTATCCAAACAAACATTGTCCGACAAGGCCACCCTGAACGGAACCTTCACCACCGCCTACGACTGGGTCAATGGCGCCCTCAAGTATCGAGTCTTGAATAGCACCGGCGTGGCCCAGGGGGATTGGGTGCCCAACGGTACGTTATTTACCTCCTACGCCAACTCAGACTTAGCCGGTAGCACCATGTATATTAATGCCTTGGGCAACCAGGCGGGCCACACCGCCGGACCGGCCAAAGGAGACCAGTGGACCTTTGGCTTTAGCGAATATAGCGGTCTGACCGACTCGGGAGTGATGA
>JADFYC010000185.1 GCA_015233295.1 Deltaproteobacteria bacterium
GGGATCAAAAATGTTGTCGTTGATTATGTTCTGATAATATGACAAAGGCTTGACGGGAGCGGCCGGTCTTTGGACGGCGTTGTCTGAGAAGACTGTCGTCTTAAGCGGGACTCGGAGTTTTCGTTCCACCATCGTCATGGCCAAGCCCGTCAAAGTCCAGACAAAAGCTGAGACCAAGATGAGGTTGATGATCCAAAAGTGGCGTTTAAGAAGGAACATGTCGTCATCCAGCGATAACCGAGAGGTTAATTTTGCAATTATTAAGGTAGTACTATAACACAATTTATTGAGGGAGGCAATAACTGGTTAAAATTATCTTTAATTAGAGTTGATATACCGATTTCCGGTTGCACGTTTCCGGTTACTCGGTTAAGACAACCAGCACCAAGCAACCACCACCACGCAACACGTAACCCGCAACCGATCATGAGACCCCCTACCGTCACCGAATTGCCCCCATCCCCGGCATCAAAATTGCATCATCTTACCTCCAAATTAATGGGAGGGTCGACCGAGTTTGTAGATCAGACGCCGGGTTGATGCTTTTGCTTTCCCAACTCCAAATTAGTAGTGTATAATCAGTACGGGAAAATCTATTTAACGGCCTCGATGGCAAGGGGAGCATGGGGGCCGAGAGTCGGGTCGATATCGGCGGAAGTCCCCGGAGAAGAAAAACCTCTGCGTTCTAGACCATGGTGGTGGTTTTACGCTAAGGCTTTAGGCGCAATGACACCGGAAAGGAGCACATATGGCGGAAAAGGCTGAAAAACCAGAAAAGAAAAAGGGATCTAAGCTTATCTTGATCGTTGTGGCGGTAGCCGTTTTGGGCGGTGGCGGTTTTGCCGCATACAAGTTTGTTTTGCCCAAATTCATAGGCGGCAAGGCTAAGACGGAACCAGCCAAGGAGGGTGGCCACGAAGCCGCCAAGCCCGCAGAAGAAGCCAAACCTAAGGAAGAGCCACAGCACAAGGCCGAACCGGCCAAAGAAAAAGATGCGGGCAAGGAGAAGGCGCACGGCGGCGGAAAAGAAGAGAAAAAAGGGGAAAAGGGGAAAGAGGGGGAAAAGGGCGGAAAAGAAGCAGACAATGAATTCTTAGGAGCTGTTGTACCGCTGGATACCTTTATCGTCAACCTGGCCGAGGCCACGGGCGACCGCTATCTAAAGGTGACCATGCAGTTGAAGATGAGCGATAAAGGATCTAAGGAAGAACTAGAAAAACGAATGCCCCAGATTCGGAATGATATTATTGAAATGTTAACCAGCAAAACCTACGCCCAGGTGTCCAACTACGGCGGCAAAGAATTACTCCGGCGGCAGATATCGGCAAAGATAAATTCTATTTTATCCAATGGTAAGGTTCTGCAGATATACTTCACGGAATTCATGGTTCAGTAATGGAGGGGAGGACTTATGGTTTCAGGATCAGGAGATTTTGGCGCTGATTTTGGGCAAAAAGATGATGATCTGGAGGATATTTTCAGCAAAGATGACGGCTTTGGTGATTTTGTTGCGCCTGATGCTACACCGCCGGGAAAAGCGGCGGCCGTTGAATTTAGAGATTTGAAAGAAGACGGAACGGTCAAGCCGGGGAGCAATCTCGATTTCATCCTGGATATTCCGTTGAATGTCTCGGTCGAATTGGGCCGGACTAAGATGCAGATAAACGATCTGCTGCAACTCGGCCAGGGGTCGGTTATCGAGTTGAATAAACTGGCCGGAGAACCTATGGAAATCCTGGTCAACAACAAACTAATCGCCCGTGGAGAAGTGGTGGTGGTCAATGAAAAATTCGGGGTCCGCCTGACGGAAATCATCACCCCCTTGGAACGAATCGAGCAATTGCGGTAACCGAGCCTGAACCGATGGGAGCACGATGATGAATGGACCATCCCTGGCCGGGGCGTCCTTGCAGATGATCTCGGCGTTGGCTATTGTCTTAGCCATCATGTTGATTATACTCCATTTCATAAAAAAATACCGGGGCCGTGGCGGTACTCTGGCCGCGGGTGACCGGATCATCAGGGTGATGGGTAAATTCTATATTGATCCCAAGAAATATATCCTGGTGGTTGAAATCATTGGGGAACGCCTGGTGTTGGGTGTTTCTGACACTAACGTCACTTTTTTGACTAAGCTGGCCTCGGAAGACGCTGGCGAGCAGCCCGCGGAGGTTCCTCCGTCTCCGTCCCCAGGACCCAGTTTCCGCCAACAGATCAGGGCCATGATGGGATTGACGGAAAATGAAAAGATGGAAGGCAACAAGGCATGATTTGTGCAACCTATTTCATCCGAAAGTTAAGACAACACGTTACAGGACCGCTTGGCCCGGCCGGATCGGGTCAACTCACCTCTTGGGTGAGGTTACTCATGCTGGCCACGGTCCGGATGACGATCTGATCGGACTCCATTGTCTTCGAGAGGGACCACGACATGCGAAAAATTATCCTCATCCTCATTCTGGTTTTGACCGTACTCGGCTATTGCGGCGTTGCCTCGGCCGAGGGCCTGGTCCTCCCCACCGTTCGGCTGGGCCTGGACAAGACGACGCAACCGGATCAGATCAACACCGGCATTCAAATTATCGCCCTTTTCACTATCCTCTCCCTGGCTCCGGCCATCCTGGTCATGTTGACTTCCTTTACCCGCATCATTGTGGTGTTTTCCTTCCTGCGTCAGGCCATGGGCACCCAGCAGATGCCGCCGAATCAAATCATGGTGGGACTGGCTCTGTTCTTAACCTGTTACATTATGACCCCGGTCTGGCAACAAATTAATACAACTGCCATCCAGCCCTATATTGAGGAACACATCACCTACAAAGAAGCTATTGATAAGGCGTTGGATCCGGTTAAAACATTTATGTTCAGGCATACCAACGATAAGGATCTGGCCATTTTTGTGGCCATGGCCAAAGAAAAGAAACCTAACAGCCGTGAAGATATAAAGATTCAGAACCTCATCCCCGCCTTTGTCATTAGTGAGCTTAAAACTGCTTTCCAGATCGGCTTCTTGATCTACGTCCCCTTTCTGGTGCTGGACATGGTCGTTGCCTCGGTCCTCTTGTCCATGGGTATGATGATGCTCCCACCCGTTATGGTCTCTCTGCCCTTTAAACTACTGTTGTTTGTGCTGGTCGATGGCTGGAATCTGATGGTCGGGTCCCTGGTCAAGAGTTTTCAGTAAGGAGAATTGATATGACGACCGATTTTGTAGTTGGTTTTGCCCGGCATGCCGTTGAAATCACTTTGTTGCTCTCGGCCCCGATGCTCGGTCTCGGCCTGATCGTGGGCCTGGCCATCAGTATTTTTCAGGCTGTTACTCACATTCAGGAAATGACCCTGACCTTTGTCCCCAAGATACTGGCCGTTTTACTGGGGATGTTATTCTTCCTACCCTGGATGATGCGCTTATTTATTGACTATACCAGTGACATCCTTACCAATTTTCCGCTCTACGTCAAATAACGTTCTTAACCTTTGCGCCTGGCCTTTTATCTTTCATTTTTCGACCAATAGGCAGAGTCCTGGGTGCGACAGCCGTCCGATGTGGATAATACCATGAACCTGTTCAACATTACTCCGGCCCATATAGAAACTTTCTTGCTGATTTTTTTCCGGATTGCCGCGGTCTTGTTCGTCTCTCCCATTATTGGGGCCAAAAGCGTGCCGTCCCGGACCAAAATCGGACTGGCCATACTGATCACCTTTATCTTGATGCCGGTGGTCAACATTCCCACGTTGAAGACTAATGTGTTTGCCCTGGTGGTGGGATTGATCGGGGAAGTGATGATTGGGGCGTTGATCGGGTTAACGGTTCAATTTGTCCTGGCTGCGGTGGAGTTGGCCGGCCAAATCATGGGCTTTCAAATGGGTCTGTCCATTGTCAGTGCTTTCGATCCTATGACCAACGCTCAGTCGTCGGTCATAGGCAATTTCCAGAACATGATCGCGACCCTGTTCTTCCTTTGTTTCAATGCGCATCACGTGTTCTTGACCGGTTTCGCGGAAAGTTTCATTATGATTCCACCTTTAACCGTCAGCCTGTCCGGGGCCACTTCGTCGGTTTTGATGGATTTGTTTACTAAGATGTTAATCTTGTCCATCAAATTTTCGGCCCCGGTCATGGCCATGAACCTATTTCTCAATGTCGTGTTGGGCGTCTTGGGCCGGACCGCACCTCAGATGAACATATTTATGTTGGGTCTGCCCATTCAAATTGCCGGCGGGTTGGTGGCCATCGCCCTGGCTACGCCGATATTTAACTATGTTCTGAACAACTCCATGAGCGAGCTCAGCGGCCAGATTCAGACCATGCTTAGATCTCTCAGATAGCCGTCAGAACCGGCTAGCCGAAAGGATCCGCCATGCCAGAGGGATCAGATCAGGAAAAAACCGAACAGCCTAGTGGGAAGCGGCGCTCCGAAGCCAGGGAAAAGGGTCAGGTACCCCAAACCCCGGAGGTGGCTTCCGTGGCCGTATTGTTTGTTTCCATAGGTATTTTTTATTATTTAGGGCAGGGCATGATCCGCCGCCTGATGGCTAATATGCAAGGCATGCTTGAACGGTGCGCCACAATTGCGCCTCTGAATGTCTCTGATACCAATTCTCTGGGCATTGAAATGCTCAAAGATATGGCCATGGTTCTGTTGCCTTTGTTTTTTGCCGGTGTGATCGTGGCCGTGCTGGCCAATATTGTTCAGGTCGGGTGGATGGTCTCCTGGGATTCGGTCAAACCCAAATTTTCCAATATCAACCCCATGAGTGGGATCTCGCAGATATTTTCTGTTCAGGGATTGGTCGAATTAATCAAAAATATTCTTAAACTGACCATTGTCGGGGTGGTGGCCTATCGAGCCGTTAAAAACGAAATTCCTATGCTGACACAAATAATGGACATCGGAATTTGGGACATGCTGGCTTACATGTGCTTAGTGTGCTTTAGAATACTCCTCTGGTGCGCGGTCATGCTCCTCATCCTGGCCTTGCTGGATTGGGCTTACAAGAAATGGACGCATGAACAGCAGTTAAAAATGACGAAGCAGGAAGTTAAAGACGAATCAAAACAAATGGAAGGTGATCCGATGGTCAAAGCCCGCATCCGTCGGATTCAAAGGGAAATGGCCAGGAAAAGGATGATGGAGGCGGTGCCTAAGGCGGACGTAGTCATCACCAACCCGACCCATTTTGCGGTGGCCCTGAAATACGAAGAAAACAAAATGAACGCCCCCACGGTCACGGCCAAAGGCGCCGATGAGGTGGCCAAACGAATCAGAGAACTGGCCAAAGAACATAATGTCCCCACTTTAGAAAATGCCCCGCTCGCCCGGGCCCTTTACAAGCAAGTAGACATTGGCCGGGAGGTCCCAGCCGATCTGTTCCAAGCCGTAGCCGAAATACTGGCCTATGTCTACCGGCTTAGACACCAAAAGACAGGCGTCAATCCGACTCGCCCCAACGGGAGCCGGCCCACCAGATGATTGGATCTCATCCGGGTCGGCCCTATTTGGTCCTATTGGTGGACAGATCAATGTCGTCTCAATGTCCCCGCCCGATCAACGAAAGATGTTTTTCAACGCCTCGGCGGACTCATCACGGCACGGCTCATTATGATCTTTTGACGCGGCTGAACAGCCGGGTAAAGCAGAGCTGGACAGTGCTTCCGAACCAAAGGGAATGCTGGAGATGATTAGAGGAATAGTCGTGGCTCCAGTCCGGCTTAAGGCGATTTTGTTGCGGAACAGGTTGATGGATGTGAGCAACCGGTCAAAAGCCAGGGAAGCCGGAGCCTCTTTTTGCCAGTGCCGGGTGAAGGCATCCCAGAGGGGGTAGCCTTGTTTTAGGAGGGAGGCGAGAAAGGCAGTCTGAAGGTAGTCTTCTTCATTTTTGGCGATAGGGTAGAGAGCCAGACGAGGAAGCAGGTCCGGCCGTTTCATCAGGTCTTGGATCATTTTTCGGCATGAGGGACAGGTGGCCGAATAGAATACCTGGATGGGAGAATCGGGCCGGCCGTAGATCGGCCACGGTGACACGGATTCTTTGGCCGCGAAGGTGACATTGATCATAAAAAGAAGCAGCCAAACACAGAAGATGGTCTTCATCCCCCGGCCCTGGGTGCGAATAAGAGCCAGGTAGGCCGAGCCAAGACAAGCAGCGACCAGGAGACAACTGACACATGGCCAAAGCACTAGCTGAAAAAAGAGAAAAAAACAGTCACCCAATACAAATAAGGAAGCTATCGCCAACAGATACTTGGACCCCGGCCGGATCAGGGAAAAAATGGACAAAATAGCGAAAGCCAGGGCGCCGAACCAATAAAGAGATATCCCGGCGAAGGAATAGTCTTTATAGACCCGGCAACCTTGGGTGAAACACCAAGACTCCGTCAACCCGGCGGCCGAACAGATACAATAAAGCAAACCGGCCAGGCTGACTCCCGAGATGACTAGTGAGGAGCTGGACTTCATGACGTTAACTCGTCAATTTTCTTTTCCTCGAATCCAATGACCATAGTCCCGTCAATGAAGATGATGGGAACCGAGGTGACGCCTTGGGATGTCGCTTCCTTCACCTCAGAGTTTAACAAGGGGAAATAGGTGTCCTTCAGGATTTTGTAAGCAGCCGTCGTGTCGCCGCCCAGGCTTTTTCGGAGCTTCGGAACGGCGTCAAAGAATTGCTGAATTATTTCCTCAGGTTTTTCTTTCGGCTCCAGCTTGGTGTAGGCAAAATTGACTACCTCGGCCAGGCTGATTTGTTTTGTGTGGGCGTGTAATATTATGGCGCAGACGACCTCAGAGCCGGGATGCACCGGATAATGGCATATCCTGATCGACTTGAGTTGGTCGCGCCGGTTCCACAGATGAGTCCAAACCTTCCGGCAAGCCGGACAAAAGGGATCTGAAACAGTCACGACGTTATGTTTTCCGGATCCATTAAATACTGCTACCCCTAATTTTTCCGGGAGCTTAATTCGGGTGGCTTCGGTCATGGCCGCGAGGGACAGGCTATCCCCGGTGGCCAGCACATCTATCTCAGTGAACTGAAAGCAGCCGGTCTGGTCCACCGTCAAGGCCAGCGTATTCGGTTTGGGGTCGATCGCGGTGCTCGGCTGAACCACCGTCATCCTGACTGCGAATAGATGTAATGATCCCACATCAAAGGGAACTTTCTTCTTGATCTCCACCACGGCGGCTCCGGTATTTTGAGCAACCGGCCCCCCGTTACTTTTTACGGCCCGGATCCGGGCCAGGACATTGTCCTTTAGTCTCTGC
>JADFYC010000186.1 GCA_015233295.1 Deltaproteobacteria bacterium
ATCTAATGCTGACCACCCTGATCATCATGGGCGTCGGCGCCTGGTTGCCCTACTCACCTTTTGCCGCATCGCTCGGCCTGGTGGCCTTGCCGCCCATCTACTGGGCCTGGATAGCGACTTTCCTGTTGTCCTACGCTGTGTTGACGCACGTTATAAAGACATGGTTTTTCAAACGCTTCGGAGGTGATTGATCATGGATAGTTTGCCCGATGCCCTGCAAGAAGGCAGATTGATCGAACTGGTTGACGATAATAAAGAAGACGCCCTGCAGTTCCTGGCCCACATTATCGAGGCCATTCCCTCTCTTCCGGCCGGCACCGATGTGGTGGAGCGGGTCTTGGCCAGAGAGCGGACCGCCAATTCCACCCTGGGCAAGGGTTGGGCCTGCCCTCACGTCCGAGTGCCGTTTGAAGAAGACCTGATCTGCGTGGTGGGGTGGAGTCCGACCGGGATCGATTACGGCGCCCCGGATGGAATTCCGATATCGATTGTGGTCATGTATCTGGTTCCGGAAAACCAGCGGAATCATTTTTTGCGGGAAGCCTCGATGCTGGCCAAGGCTTTAGGCGCGTATCCCGGACTGGAAAAATTGGGTCCGGCCGCGGAACTGAACGAGGTTCGGGAGCATCTGCTGGATCTGATCAGCTCCTCCATGGAAACCGTTGGTCCCGATACCAGGGCGCGCATGATTCAACTCCAGGCCAGACAGAGCGTGGCGGCCATCCCGTCCTA
Organism: Deltaproteobacteria bacterium; assembly: GCA_015233295.1. GTDB lineage: Bacteria > Desulfobacterota > JADFXK01 > JADFXK01 > JADFXK01 > JADFXK01. The sequence continues at coordinate 733 of JADFYC010000186.1, forward strand.
TGACCTGGCCCATCTGATCGTGGAACCGGCCACTATCGTCACCGGCCCTGGGATGAAGCACATCGTCCTGGCCCAAGACCGCCATCTGGTGGAATACCTTGATTCGGCGTCCGGATTGGTGGAGCGGATCGCTACCGACGGGATGTACCAAAACGGCGGCTGGCGCATTCTGAAACGGAGCGAAGTGACCTATCAGGGCGATCGGGTGTTGTACGACTGCCTGGCCATAAGGGCGGCCGGCGGCGGTCCTCCGGTCAAGTGACGGCAGGGTATCCGCACCGGATCTCAGGAGTCGTTTGCCCAAAGAGGACGCGATTTGGACTTATTGGAGGCGAACCCTAGTTTTGGGGATGGGTCATTTTCGCCTAAAAATTTCGCCAAGATCAAGGTCAGCCGGAATCCGTGATGTTGTGAAACCTTGTTTGGACGCAATGACCATGGCGGGGAGAATGTCGGAAGCCCGGCAACAGGTGGGTGACGACACAGAAGCCGGTGCGCCGCATCGGTCAGATGGATGCCTAGACAGCCGGTCAGGTGGATGGCCGGATGGATGATCAGGTGAATGCTTAGCCGGTCGGCCAGGTGAATGGATGCAGGTCGGCTTTATTGCCGGAAGCAGTCACGAAGATGGACCGAGGATTCTTCTAACCAGGTTGGCTAAAGTGATCTTTTCCAGCGGTTTTAATACCAGTTCCCTGATACCCGTTTCTTTGGCCGCCTTATCCGTAGCTTTCTCATTAAACCCGGTGGCCAGAACAATCGGGATATCGGGCCTGATCTTAAGAAGTTCTTTGGCCAGCTCAATCCCGGTCAGACCCGGCATGGTATAATCGGTGATGACCAGATCAAACTCTTGCGAATGTGTTCGGAAAAAATCGAGAGCGTCCTGGGCGTTTGTGTGTGCCGTTGCCCTATAACCAAGGCGCTTCAGCGTCTTGGCCGTATACTCGGCGATCGGCCGTTCATCGTCAACAATCAGTATTCGTTCTGAACCCTTAGGCGCAATTTGAGTCTGTGCGGCCTCTATTTTCGGTTCCTCAACCACCATCGGAAAATACAAGTCAAAACACGATCCCTGACCAATCGCGCTCCGAATCTGGATTTCGCCGCCGTGCCGCTTGACTAGGCCATGCACCACGGCTAACCCCAATCCTGTTCCTTTTCCCACATCCTTGCTGGTGAAATACGGGTCGAATATGCGCTGCATCGTTTCGGCGTCCATTCCGTGCCCGGTGTCTGCCACACTTAGCCGCAGGTATGGACCGGGCCGGAGATGAATTAAAGACAATGCGGTCAAATCAGATCCGGTCAGGTGAATACCCTTAAGAGAGACGGTCAGTCTGCCTCCGTCTTCCATGGCGTGGGCCGCGTTGGCGCCCAGATTTACGATAATTTGGTGAATTTGAGTCGAATCAGCGACGGCGACACCGCGTTCAATGTCTTGCTTTATCTCGATGGTTGTCGGAATAGAGGCTCTTAAAAGAGCCAGGGCCTCTTTCACCACCTGACTGATATCAATCGGCCGCATCAGTTGGTCTTGCCCGCTCCGGCCGAAGGCCAGAATTTGCTTGACCAGTTCTTTCGCCCGATTCGCCGCGGTTAAAACCTGCTCAAGTTCATACCGCATAGGATTGGATCCCGGGGCGTCACCCAGCGCCATCTCGGTATAGCCGATTATCGGCGACAAAATATTGTTGAAATCGTGAGCGATGCCTCCGGCCAAAGTCCCTATGGCTTCAAGCTTATGAGCTTGCCGAAGTTGAGCTTCAAGCTTCCGGATATCGGTTATGTCCCGTCCCAGCCTGACAACGCTGATCACCATCCCCTGATCATCCCTAATTGGTACGACCCTGAATTCCCACATTCGGCCGTCATGCACCGAGACAAACCCAAACGGAGACTGACCGGCGTTTTCAGGCGCCAGAATGGGACAACCCTCGCACGGTTCGGTTCGGCTATGCCAGGCACTGTAACAGTACCCTCCCCGGTCATAGGCGTCTTTGTCGGGCATACTTTTAATCGCGCTCATGTTGGCCCAGACTATTTTGAAATCAGTAGAGACAAGAGACAAAGAGTCCGGGATGGCTTCCAAGACGGCATTAAACTGATGTGAAAGCAGCTTGTATTTGGCTTCATTTTCGGAGAGGGCCCGCAAAGCCTGCTTGCGCTCATCCATCTCTTGCCTGAGTTGATCATTAACCCGGACCAGTTCCGACGTCCTTTCCTCGATCCTTTGCTCCAACTCCTCATGTGACTTTTCGAGAGCTAACGCAATTCTTTTTCTCTCGTCATCGGTTCTCTTGAGAGATGAACCGGCCCACCAGATGAGGATGAATGAGACTACCGTGGTTGAGATTGAATATAACGCCCGCTCAAATTCCAGATCGTAAAAACCGGTCTGTTGACCTCGCATTTGCAGCCAGCCTAAGGTGAAGTTGATAACGATTACGGCCGGCAGGAAACGGCGGATCAGCGTACCGGCGATACCCTCGTCTGCCATTATTCGCATCAGACCGAACTCCGTCTGACTGAACAGCAAGCCTAGACACAGAAACAAAAAAGTCAGCGCCGTATGCAGCGCCATCTGGGTCCGTGAGGCGATGCCGTAAAGATATTCCACTCTATAGACATAGCCGGTGATGGCGAGCAACGCGAGAAAACCGACCGTAAGAGTCATGATCTGAGAGAGATGGTTATATCGACTTAAACGGCGAAGGATGAGGTTGATGCCCACGATGAAGAAACTCAGAGCCGTAACCGGGGCCATGCGCCCAGGATGGGAAGTTCCAACGGCGCCGACCGAGTCTTTGTAAAGAAATTCGTCGATGTGAAAATTTACTTCGGCCAGGTATTCGACCAGGGTAAGCAAACCGATGAGTACCAACAACAAGGCGCATGCCCAGAAAACAGTTTTCCCCAGCTTTCCGTGATTCTTTTCCGCTAAAAGGTAAACCGAGGCGCCGGAGAGAATAAAAGACAAGGCCGTATTCACCTTCATGGAAACGAATGATGAATACAGGCTGCGCAAGACCGTGATGTCGAAATGCCACCCAAACAGCACGATATAGCCGATGAAAACGACGATCAGGCTTATGGCTCGCGAAACAACCGAAAATGCAATATGAGAATGGGTACGGGAGTGATCAGACACGGGCATACCTGCTCCAAACAGTTTTGGCCTGAGGGTCGCATCCTTTGTCCAGGACTATTGGATTCAATCATGGCCCAGACCAAAAATCAAGGGTAATCTCATGGACGGAAAGCCATGATACCGTGAGATGGAGCGTGTCAAGCGGCCGATAGGTAAGAGTGTCCACCAACCCCGGAATCATAATTAATAACATCGAGATACAATTAGTTAACCCGACCGCGCCGCATCTTCTTGGGATAATCTCCCTCCAACCTGAGAATTCTTCCCCGTCTTCTCGGGATAATTTCCCTTTAAAATGAGAACAACCCCTATTTACAAATAGTTCCTTCACAGATATGATTATTTCGCCTTAAAAAAAGGAAACCCATAATCATCACTAATGGGCCACCTCAGGGCAAACTCATGAAGTTTTCTTAGAATGGTCAATTCCAAATAAGGTTAGCCCAGGCAAACGCCGAAAATGCTGTTGAATTAAGGCAGGGCTTGATCATCCTCGGATGTGATTAAGATTCCTCACATTCGTTCGGAATGACAAAGTGGAAAGCATTCGCTCGGAATGACAAATTTAAATCGTCATTCAAGATGGTCCACTTCTCTGTCATTTCGAGCGAAGCGAGAAATCTTGACGTCGCACTCTTAATTCAACAGCATTGAGGAAACGCCCTGGAGACGGTTAGACTTAACCAGAGGGGGAACCTATGAACATTAACAGACGCGATTTCCTGAAGCTGGCCGGGCTGGGGGGTGTGGTTTTTGTCTCCGGTCTGGGCAGCCTGGCTGGTCCGGTAGGCGCCGCCCAACCTAAGGAAGATGATTTCTACTTTGTCCAATTATCAGACACCCATTGGGGATTCACCGGGCCCAAGGTAAATCCGGAAGCGCCGGAAATGTTAAAGAAAGTCATCACGACCGTTAACGGATTGGAGCAGCAACCGGATTTTATATTTTTTTCCGGGGACTTAACCCATGTTACCGATGATGATCAGGAGCGGAAAACCCGTTTGGTCCAATTCAAAAACGCGGCCAAGGAGCTGAAGGTGAAAGACGTTAAGTTCATGCCGGGTGAACACGACGCCGGGCTTGATGACGCCGCGGCATATAAGGAACTTTTTGGTGAAACACACTATGTCTTTGACCATAAGGGGGTTCATTTCATTGTCCTGGACAACGCCACGGATCCCCGTGCCAGCGTCGGAGAAAGCCAGTTGACGTGGCTGAGCGCCGACTTGAAGCGGCTCAAAAAAGACGCTCGCATAGTAATCTTCACCCACCGGCCGCTTTTTGATTTGTATCCCAGTTGGGACTGGCATACCCGAGACGGAGCCAAGGTTTTGGAATTGCTCATGCCGTATTCAAACGTAATCGTTTTTTACGGCCACATTCATCAAGAACACCATCACATGACGGGACATATCGCCCATCACGCGGCCAAGGGGTTGATGTTTCCTTTGCCCGCTCCGGGTTCAGTCCCCAAACGGAGCCCCATTCCCTGGAATGCCGCTCAGCCATATAAGGGGTTGGGATTCCGCAACATCGAGGCAGAGAGCAAACCGGTTCGGTACGACATCGCTGAATTGGGAATGAAAGGAGAGAAATTATGAAATTAAGGGAATCTTTGTTTTTAATGCTCAGCCTCGCAGTCGCGGCCTTAATCGCCGGCACAGTCGGCGGCTACGCACTGGCTCAAGCAAAAGACCGGATCATCCAGGCCCAAGAAAAAGAACAGGCCATCCAGGCCCAAGAAAAAGACCGGATTATCCTGGCCCAAGAAAAAGCACAGGTTATCCAGGCCCAAGAAAAAGAACGGGTCATTCAGATAAAGGCCAAGAGGTTCGAATACACGCCAAATACCATAACGGTAAAAAAAGGTGTCCCGGTGGTCTTGGAGTTCACTTCCCTGGACCGGCTGCACGGTTTCAATTGTTCGGAGTTAGGCATTCGGACTGACATTCCGCCGAAGAAAATGACCCAGGTCCGGTTCGTTCCCCAGAAGGTGGGGACCTTCCCCTTTATTTGTGATATCTTTTGCGGAACCCATCACGCTGATATGTCGGGCACAATTACCGTGACGGAATAACCCTGACCAAAGGCCGGTCGCCTGAACCGACAATCTACCCAGACCAACAGGAGGAATCATGCAGACAAAATCCAGAGCCATTATTATCGCGGTGCTGGTTGGTTGTTTTTCTTTGCTGCTGTCGGCAAACTTTGCCGCGGCGGATGATCCGGACTTTTCAGGTGGGGTTTTAACCATGCCTCGCCTGACCATCAACAAGATCACCGCGGTGGATAATGTCAAGATGGGGTTGGACCTGACCAAAAGCACTTTTTCGTTACTCGGCCTGGACCCCGACATCGTGACGACTACCAAAGTCACCTTATCCGGGGGGCAGGAAGTGCCGCCCAACTCAACTCCGGGCGCGGGCAGAGGCGTGTTTATGGTCAATACCGTAACCGGCGCGATTAGCGGCACAGTGATCATTGCATCCCTGCCTAATGTGACGGCCGCCCATATCCACACCGGCCCGGTCGGCGTAAGCGGTCCCGTCATCATTCCGCTGATAGGTGACGGCGAAGTTCGGGTGGTCCCTCAACACACCGTCCTGACAGCCGATCAACTGGGGTTGTTTCTTCAGACCGGGCTGTATGTCAACGTCCACACCACCGAGCTCCCCAACGGCGCCATTCGGGGGCAACTCGACCCTTCACCCGTCGAGAGATCGGTGACACCCTTGAGCGGCGCGGAAACAGTCCCACCGGTCACCTCCACCGGCAGCGCCCTGGGGGTATTGAAGGTTGATTTCAAAACCAGGGCTATCAGCGGCAAATTGACCATTACCGGGCTGACCAATGTAACGGCCGCCCATATCCATGACGGTGCCGTGGGAGTAAATGGACCGATTATCGTCCCGCTCCAAGGTGATGGTCAAACCATGACTATTCCGGCGGGGAGCGTCCTGACGGACAGCCAGTTTACCAGTTTCATGAATGGCGGGCTGTACTTGAACGTGCATACCACGGCCTTTCCAAACGGCGAAATTCGAGGTCAAATATATCCGGCCGTTCGGTAACCCGACGTCAAACAACCCTGGTCGACGTTTCTTAAATTACCTGAGTTCGACGAGTCATATTAACTGGGAGACAGAAATATATCCGCAGATCGCGCAGATGAACGCAGATAGATGAGACCTACAGCCGCAGGCAATCGGTTGTCTTTTCCAATCTGCGCAAATCTGAGTAATCTGCGGATTAAATCATGGCCTTTGACATCAATCTTAGCGTACTCATCGAACTCAGATTACCCACCCATCCGGCCGACCACCTACCCATCCGACTGCCCACCCACCTGACCGA
>JADFYC010000187.1 GCA_015233295.1 Deltaproteobacteria bacterium
CGGCCTGCATGAAAAACACCAGAAAACCGCAGATGAGCGTCCAGACAAAGTTAATGGCAATCCGGTTATGACCGATGACATCGGCCAATTTTACAGCCAGGGGTTCAGTGGTCGCCATTTTCTTCATATCGTCGGCTGTCGGGGCATTAGTGGTAGCTCCGACTACATCTGCGGCTCCACCGGTATTGGCTCCGGAGGGGTCTGGTTTGGGCGGCGGTCCATCAGCTAACGCAGCGGCCGCCAGGGTGAGCAGGACGATCAAGATGAACAGACTTATTATTTTCTTCATTTCCCTCTCTCCTCAACAGTTTTGAACATCAGTTATTAAATTGCGTCACGGCATATTTTACCTGCGCGGATCCGGGCAATATGTTGAATCAGCGACAGGAATATCTTGCATTTTTATTAATGTCGGTTGTAAATCCATGACTTATCCTTATGTGAGGATAGTAGTATATTAATAACCCCGGCCACAAGGCTTAAGCGACGGACTGTCCCTTAACTCGCCTCAATGGGATCGAACCTGTCCGGAGGAGCCGATCTGGATCGACTACCTCCGGGTTAGGCCGTGGGCATTGAATCATCCTGTGGTATAGCCCGTCTCGTCGTGTTGACTAAGATCAAGACCTTTGACTTCGTCTTCATCGCTGACTCTAAGACCGACAATAGCGTCTACTACCTTAAGCAGAATGATGGTCATGACAAAGGCGAAGACCATAGTCACGGCGACACCGACAAACTGGATCCACAATTGACTAGGATTTCCGAAAAAGAGACCGTCGGCCCCGTCACTGTTAATGACTTTGCTGGCAAACAGCCCGGTGGCCAGGGCGCCCCAGGTCCCGCCCACACAGTGGACACCGACCACGTCCAGGGAATCGTCATACCCCAGTTTGCTTTTCAGCATAACGCCGCCGTAACAAATCACACCGGCCAATCCGCCGATAACCAAGGACGGTAAGACCCCAACAAAGCCTGAGGCCGGCGTAATGGCCACGAGACCGGCAACGGCGCCACTGGCCGCGCCCAGGGTGGTCGGCGTTCCTCTATGCAATTTTTCCATGATAATCCAAGTCAAGGCTGCTGCGGCTGAGGCCATATGGGTCACCACAAAGGCGCTGGCCGCCAACCCGTTAGCCGCTAAGGCGCTGCCGGCATTAAAACCGAACCATCCGAACCACAGTAACCCGGCTCCGGTGATGGTCATGGGCAAGTTGTGCGGAATAAAATGGGTGGTTCCGTAACCGCGCCGTTTGCCGATGACTATGGCTGCAGCCAGGGCTGAGATACCGGAGCTGATGTGGACCACGGTCCCGCCGGCAAAATCCAAGGCACCCATTTTACGGATCCAACCACCATCGCCCCAGACCCAGTGACATAGGGGATTATAGACCAGGGTGGCCCACAGCAGGGTAAACAGGACAAAAGCACCGAATTTCATTCGTTCGGCAATGGCACCGGTAATCAGGGCTGGAGTAATCACGGCGAACATGCACTGGAAAATCATGAAGGCCAGATGGGGAATAGTCTTTGAGTATTCGGCCTTGGGTTCCATCCCCACTCCGCTCAGACCGAACCAGCTAAGGTTACCGACGAAGCCGCCCAGGTCGGGGCCGGAAGACATGGAGTAGCCCCACAGGACCCACTCCACCGAGATGAGCCCCAAGATGATAAAACTTTGCATAATCGTACCCAAAACGTTCTTGCTGCGGACCATACCGCCGTAAAACAGGGCTAAACCCGGTGTCATGAGCATGACTAGTGCCGACGAGATCAAAACAAATGCTGTGTCTCCTGTGTTCATGTCTCTAATCTCCTTTTCTGGTTGTGATTAAGGCCAAAGGCGTTTCCACTGGCCTGGGAACGCTTTTGTGGCTTGTCTTTTGTTACCGGCTCTATATAGCAATGATGGGGCCGAAGTTGAAAAAAAAATGAAACGGCAAGTCCTCCCGGTGATTTTTACGAATATGCCGTTAACCTGCTGACCTTTTAGCTAGATGGTAAGATACAAATTTGTTAGAAAGGGATAACCCACAATACAAAAATGTAGGAAGACCTCCCGGCAAGAGGGTATTCGAACCTATCCGGCCCCCCGTGCCCGACAATTTAAACCTGACCGGAGAAAATATTTTGGAAATAATCAGGGTGGCCGGCCATGGCCGCGTCCGGCTAGGTTTTTGTCATTGCCGGCCAGATTGATGCGCCTTTGGGGCCGAAGGCCGAATAGGTTCGGCAGGGCACCTTTTATATTGACTTATTCCCTTGGTTGGACTTATAATAACAGTTAGAGGTTGGTTCAGAACGAACCATGGTTCCGGGGTCGAACGTCTTGAGACCTCAGTTTCGTTTCACCAAAGTAACCGCAGTGAGGTAGGGTCATGATTCGACCTGTGGATATTCAGGGGATTATCCAGCAATCTCCAGAGGTAGGGAAAGTCCAGCAGTCCGTTCAACAGAACGAGAATGCCTCTGCCTTTGCCGCGGTCAGGACGGATCAGGTCGAGACACGGTTAAAACAGCTCCAGACGCAAGAGACCCACGAAACAGAACGAAGTGAAATTAGAGAAGAAGAAAAATCACGTAAACGTCCTTACCTGCCTCGCCGGGTTAAATGGGACTCCCGAAAAACCAGCCCGCCATTTGTGGCCGAAGACGGCCGGGGCCGAGTGCTCAATGTCGTGGTGTAACTAACGTGCCATCATTCCTGCCTCCATTCAATCTCGAAATCTTTGCCCTGTTTCAAATCACGGTTGATTGTCTTCTTTTCGGTTTGTTGCTGTATCTTTTGATTAAAACCAGGCCCCGGGCTTCCGCCAAAACCCAAGCCGACATTTTGGCTTTGGCCAAATTAATCAGACAATCCGGAATGGTCTCCCAGGGCTTTGTGACCGGCCTGACCAAACGAACGGAAGAGATCAAGGACCTGTTGGTGCGACTGGCGGAAAAAGAAGCCGCTCTAACAGAATTGCTCCACCGGACGAAAATAGATCCGGCCACTCAAACAACCCCAGCCCGGACAGGTCCTCTCCTCCCGGAGAATGCCCCCGCCAATCACCCTGCCCACCCTGAATCGACCCGGTCCGATGACATCTATGCCACGATCATCCCCCTGGCCGAACAAGGGCTTGACGAATCCGAGATCGCCCGGCATTTGCAGTTGCCCGAGGCCGAAGTCCATCTTTTCCTAAAATTTCGCAACCTGACCGGCCGCATCAAATAACGACATCGGCTCCCCGCTGCCACCACCCTGTTTTTGGTTGACAATGTCATGAATTTTACCTATAAAAAAGCCTACCCTAATGGCACAGAGCTTTATTGAGCAACCCGACCCGGCGATTTATCCCGGCATATTAATACCTAAAATATCGCGGGGTTTCTAACGAAACTCTGCGGAGCCTGTGTCTTATGCCTTTCCTAACATCGTGGAATCAGGCGTCAGGTTATTTATCGATTCGGCTGGAGTCCTCAAGCTCCACACGTCCGACTAAGCGACCTATTCCAACCCCAGCAAAGGAGATGTAAATGGATTTTTCTTTGACCATGGAACAGGATATCCTGCGGAAATCAGTTCGTGATTTTGCCGAAAAGGAAATCAAGCCCAGGGCCCGGGAGCTTGACGAAAAGGAGGAATTCTCATCTGAACTTACCCGCAGCATGGGTGAGCTGGGTCTTTTTGGGATGATTGTTTCGGAAGAATATGGCGGGTTGGGGTTAGACTACATATCATACATCATTGCGGTGGAAGAGCTGGCCCGAGTAGATGGGTCGCACGCGGCTACAGTCGCGGCGGGCAACTCCCTGGGCATTGGTCCTCTCTATTATTACGGCAGCCCGGAACAAAAAAAGAAGTATTTGCCCAAGCTGTGCAGTGGCGAGGCCCTGTGGGGATTCGGGTTAACCGAGCCGAATGCCGGATCTGACGCCGGAAACACTCAGACCACCGCGATATTGGATGGCAACGAATTTGTCATTAACGGCAGCAAAATTTTTATTACTAATGCTTCCAGCGACATGTCCCTGGGCGTGACCGTATTGGCCAGGACCGGACTCCGTGAGGATGGTAAAAAGGAATTGTCCTGCATTTTGGTCGAAAATGGAACGCCGGGTTTCCTGGCCAAGCCGATGCATGGCAAACTGATGTGGCGGGCGTCGAACACTTCGGAACTATATTTCGACGACTGCCGCGTCCCTAAAGAAAACATTCTGGGAAAAATGGGGCATGGGTTTCATCAGATGCTGGAGACTTTGGACAAGGGGCGGTTGTCCATTGGAGCCATGGGATTGGGCGGGGCGCAAGGGGCTTATGAAGTAGGGCTCAAGTATTCAAAGGAACGGGTCCAATTCGGCAAACCCATTTCCACCTTCCAGATCAATGCCTTTAAACTGGCCGACATGGCCATGGCCATTGAAACAGCCCGGCTTATCCTGTACAAGGCCTGCTGGTTGCATGATCAGAAGAAACCTTTTTCTAAAGAGGCGGCCATGGCCAAATTGTATTGCTCCGAGGTCATGCATATGTGCGCCAACCACTCCGTCCAACTCCATGGGGGTTATGGATTGATGAAGGAATATGACGCCGAGCGATTTTACCGGGATCAAAAATTGTTGGAGATCGGCGAAGGAACCTCGGAGGTGCAACGGCTGGTCATCGCCCGGCTCATCGGCGCTCTGTGATCCGCTAACGGCCTTGGAGTTGCCCCGGAACCGAAGTTCTCCCTCGCCCGCCGTTACCGGTTACCCCTTGAAAGTATGCTACAACCAACACCCAGCAACATGTAACAAGCAACATGTAACAAGCAACATGTAACATGTAACCGGCAACGAGCAACCGGCAACGTCATATTTGGGCGCAGGATGATCATCATCGGAGTCGACACGGGCGGCACCTTTACGGACTTCGTCTATAGAGACGGCGATAAGTGGGGCGTGTATAAGTTATTATCTACTCCGCCAAATCCGGCCGAGGCGGTCCTGACCGGTTTGAACCACATAGCCGCCGGGGACGCCAAGAATATCGTTCATGGCTCCACCGTGGCCACCAACGCCATCTTGGAGCGGAAAGGGGTCAGGACGGCCCTGATTACCAATAAGGGTTTCGAAGATGTCATCGAGATCGGCCGGCAAAACAGATCCCGGTTGTACGACCTGGCCTACCGGCGGGAACCTCAGATCGTCCCGGCGGAATTACGTTTCGGGGTCAAAGAACGCACGACTTCTTCCGGTAGCGTGATCCAGGCGCTGGAGTCGGACGACCTGGCCGAGGTAATCGACCGGGTCAGCCGGGCCGAGGTGGAATCCGTGGCCGTCTGCTTGCTCTTTTCCTTCCTTAATCCCACCCATGAACGGGAGTTGGGTCGAGCGTTAGCCCGGCTGAACCTTCCGGTTTCCTTATCCCACGAGATTATTGCAGAATTCAGAGAGTTTGAACGAACCTCGACCACGGTTGTCAATGCTTATGTGTCACCCCGAATGCAGCGTTATATTTCTTATCTCCGGGATTCTTTGACCCAGGGCGATCACTTGCGGGTGATGCAATCCAACGGGGGCAGTATTTCCGCCGAGACGTCCATGAAGGAATCGGTCCGAACCATCCTTTCGGGGCCGGCGGGCGGGGCGGTAGGGGCTTATGAGATTGGCCGGTTGGCCGGGTTTGACCGGATCATCTCCTTTGATATGGGGGGCACATCCACCGACGTCTCGCTGATGGACGGGAAGCTGTCTTTCACCCTGGAGTCGCAAATATCCGGCTATCCGGTCAAGGTGCCCATGATCGACATCCACACCGTGGGGGCCGGTGGCGGGTCCATCGCTCGCCTCGACCAGGGCGGGTCATTAAGAGTCGGTCCAGTCAGCGCCGGGGCTGATCCCGGTCCCATCTGTTACGGCCGGGGCGACCAGATCACCGTGACCGATGCCAATCTTTACCTGGGCCGTCTTATCCCTGATCATTTCCTGGGCGGAACGATGGCCTTGCACCCGGAATTGTTGGAACCACATTTTGACCGGATGGCCGAAGAATTGGGACTGACGCCCGTCGAACTGGCCGAGGGGATCCTGGCGGTAGCCAATACGGCTATGGAAAAAGCCATTCGGGTCATCTCCGTGGAACGGGGCTATGATCCCCGGGAATTCGCCCTATTCACTTTTGGCGGGGCGGGTGGTCTACATGCCGCGTACCTGGCCCGGATGCTCAACATCCACAGAGTGGTCGTACCCCAAAATCCTGGGATACTCTCGGCGATTGGGATGCTCATGGCCGATGTGATCAAGGACTACTCCCTGACGGTCATGTTGGCTCAAGTCGACACTAATTTTACAGAACTTTCCGGCCTGTTCGGACCTATTGAAGCCAGGGGCCGGATCGAATTATTGACCGAGGGAGTGGCCGGGCCGAATATCATCTTAGAACGATATCTGGATATGCGATACGAAGGGCAATCATACGAAATTATTGTCCCGTTTGACGAAGACTATGTGGCCGGTTTTCACACCCTGCACGAAAGAAATTATGGCTATCGCAATAAAGACAAATCGGTCAGGGTGGTCAATCTCCGGCTGCGGGTCCGGGGAATCCCCGAAAAGCCGACCTTTGCGGTGGCGCCGTTTGTGTCCGAAACCCCGCCCGATGACGCCGTCCTGGGTCAACGCGACGTTTATTTCTCCCATCAACCCGTCCCCACCACCATCTATAACCGGGATCGGCTGCTGACCGGCCACCGGCTGATCGGTCCGGCCATCGTAGTGGAATATTCCTCCACCATCGTCATCCCGCCCTTTGCCCAGGCCCAGGTGGATGGGTACGGGAATCTAGTTTTGGAGATCGGTCAGGAATAACGTTTGGGTCAGGTTACGGGGGTAGGTGGTTCGATGGTTGCGGGGAAGCCGATCCAACGTTTGTGTGGTAGACGTTCTTACGTCATTGTGGGGAATAGCACGGCGGGGTAAGTTGACGGGTTGAGCTTCCTTCCTCGGCCGATTCAAGGGCATGATGATCTAGGTTAAATATCCATAGGCGACTATGACTTTCCGGAGAGGAGGCTTAGCTCAATCCGGCGGTTGCGGGAATGGGTTTCGCCACTCACACAAACGCCTACTTATTGGTCTGTCGATATACTCAGAAGCGACGGGTTCTAAAATAGAAAATATTATAAATTCAACATAATAGGTATATACTCAACACCCATTGAATACTACTTTTCATATCTGTTGTTGAGTCAGAGTACTTTCCGCTAGACAA
>JADFYC010000188.1 GCA_015233295.1 Deltaproteobacteria bacterium
CAACTATGGGGCACAAAAAAGCGGCACATACAACGTTGCCTGGGATGGTACGGACAACAATGGGAAGGCTGCGGCGAATGGAGCCTATACCTTCACAATTCAAGCCCAGGATCAGAAGGGTGCGCCGGTGACGGCTCAGACTTTAATCAATGGCCAGGTCAGCGGCATAAACTATAATCCTGATGGTACGACTTATCTGATGGTCGGCGGCAGTAAGGTGACGATCAGTCAGATTCAGTCAATCAACTAGCCGTGAGTTGCGGGCAGCGTGTTGGGACAGACTCGCTGCCCCATAACATGCCGGGCAAATAGGACAATATTCTGGCAACTCACCCCGGGTTGCCTGAAAATAGACTCTGCACGGCCACAATTGATTTTTTTGAACCATCTGTTTATTGTTACTTTCCAAGATATAGCATAAAGACGGTAAGATTTTTCGCGTCGTACGAAATGACGGAATCAGAAGTGATAGTGGAGCAGAATGTTTTAAGTGCAGCCTCTTTATCATTTCAGGCGAAGCGAAAAATTTTAACACATGCTTGTCCCGTGCCTTTTTGAAAAGCGATACCTGTGACCGTTCTCAATATAATAATCCGAAGCTCGCAATGCGTAACCCGAAACACGAATTTAGCCGGAGGTCGTCATGTCTATCTATACCGCCATGTATGCCGGAGTCAGCGGTCTTAACACGAACGGAAACTCGCTGAACGTAATCGGCGACAACATCGCCAACGTCAACACCGTGGGGTTTAAAGGATCGCGAGCTGACTTCCAAGACGTGCTTTACCAGACGGTGTCCGCGGCCGGGGCGTCTTCTCAGGTTGGTCGAGGGACAACTCTAAGCGCCGTGCTCGGCGACTTTACCCAGGGGTCCTCTCAGACAACGGACTCCCCCAGCGACTTACAAATCAGCGGGTCCGGCTTCTTCATGGTCAGAAACGTGAACCAGGGGATGTTTTTCACCCGGGCCGGTAACTTCCATTTTGACAAAGACGGATACATGATCAACCCGTCCGGGTTGAAGGTTCAGGGCTGGCTGTTGAATCCCACGTCTACCGATCCCGTGGGGGCCATCACCGATATCAAGATTCCCACCCAGTCCTCCCAGCCCAACGCCACGACCGGCATTCAAATGGCGGTCAATCTGGATTCCTCAGCCGCGATCACGAATACACCGGCCACCCTGACCTCCAACCCGGCCGTGACCAACAACTTTGTTTTTGAAACCGGCCAAAACAATACATTGTCGGTCTCAATCAATGGCACGGCGCATACTATTGATCTTCTCGCCGCCGGCGCACTGACCCCTGACTCCGTTTATACCGGAACCCAGGTGGCCACGGCCTTGCAAGACCAACTGAACAATGCAGACGGAACGCCAAACTCCTTTACAGTAAATTATGACAACACCTCCGGTCACTTCAGCATCGCATCCACCGGCGCAGCCACCGCCACTATCACCACGGACACCACAAAGTCCAATGCGTCTCTCTCTTTGGGATTTACCAAGGGCACACCTGTGCCGGTAACCGCCGCCACGCCCGCCGTCAGCGACAGCGATGTCCACTACGTCATAGTCTCCTCCACGGCCACCACTCCGGGGAACAACAGCTTCAACATCAAGGTGGATAGAAACGCCAACAGTGGAGCTTACGTCAACGTCACCTTGCCCCCTGGGGCATACACCACGGATGGGATGCGCCAGGCCCTGGAGAAGGCCATCAACGACGCCGAAACGGCGGCCGGTGAAACTGGACAGGTGTCAGTCAGTTACGACAGCACCGCTGGTGCATTTAGTATCTCGTCCGATACCCGAGGCACCAATTCCTTTCTCCAGGTCACGGCCGGAGCTTCCGACTTTTTGAGAACCATTAACATCACCAATTATAATGAAGTGAGCGGCGCCAACGGGGCCTCGTCCCATGGTCAGGCCACCTCATATACCGACATAACAGATCAGTTTACCATCAATGCGACCAACAACGTGCTGGAATACACAATTGCCGGCGGCACTCCTGTTACCGTATCCGTGGCGGCTGGGACCTATACCGGGGCGAAACTGGCCGCAGCGATCCAGGCCAAGGCTCCCAACGATTTGGTTGTCGCCTATGACGAGGGCACGGATCGGTTTAACGTCTCTGCCAAAGATACAACTCAATCGCTGACCTTGAACTGGGTGGACGGCGTTTCCACCATGAAAAGCATTCTGGGCTTTAATGGGAAGACCGACTCTTCCGGGAGCACGAGCTACACCAGTGACAATGGCACGGCCTTCAATATCATCACCGGAACAAATGACACCATCACTTTGACCATAGACAGCAGCACGGACAGCCCCAAGACTCCCGTCACCGTTACGGTCCCGGCCGGAACCTACACCGGGGTGACACTGGCCGCGGCCATTCAAAGCGCCGCCAACGATGCCCTCAAGGCCGCCAACCAGACCGGCAAGGCCCTGGTCACTTACACCAATAACCGATTTAGCGTCGGTTCGGCCACTTTCGGACCGAGTTCCGCCATGCAGATTAGCGGTGGAAATTTGCTCGATACAATCAAAGTCAACGATTTAACAAAGAAAACAGGTACGGGCTTCGACGTCACCAATCCGGGAACCAGTTCAAACTTTAACACCTCGATCACCGTTTACGATTCATTGGGCAATCAACATACCATAACCACTTACTTCCGCAAGGCTACCGACCCTGACCCCACCTCCGGCAACAACCAGTCCCTGTGGGAGTGGTATGCCGTCGTCCCGGCCTCCGATTCCGCCTCAGGAAAGGATGAAATTCAGGCCAACGGCACCATGACCTTCGATTCCCACGGGGCCTTGACCACCGAAAGCGATGTCAACTACCCCTTGGCCAGCAAAGGTTTCGACTTCTCGGGCGGTTCAGCAGTGGGCCAGAAAATCGACATCAACTTTGGGTTAAGGAATAAGGTCGGCGGCACGACCCAGTTCCGCGAGGCCTCGTCAACCATCAGCCAAAGCCAGGACGGGTATGGCTCCGGCGTTTTGACCAGCGTGAATATCGACATCCAGGGCGTGATCACCGGCAGCTTCTCCAACGGTGAGAGTCTGAATCTGGCCAAGGTGGCCCTGGCCAGGTTCGAAAACCCCTGGGGTCTCTATAAAGCCAGCGGAAACCTTTATCAGTCGACCAGAACATCCGGTCCGGCCGTGAGCAATCAACCCGGAGCCGGCGGCCTGGGCACTTTGACCCCTGATTCCTTGGAAATCTCCAACGTGGACATGGCCGGTGAGTTCGTTCACATGATCACCGTCCAACGCGGCTACCAGGCCAATTCCCGGGTGATCACGACGACCGACGAACTCCTCCAGGAGGTATTGAACCTTATAAAATAATTGCGTGTTAGGGGTTTTAGGCTTGAGCAATGATTTGATTGTATTAAGAGCAGTTTTTTGGAATTGTTCGACGCTCAATGCGCACCGATTTCCATCGCTTAAGTTAATAACATTGACCAGCAACCAGTAACGATTAATCAGCACCTGAATTGACCAACAACATCACTCCCAAGCCTTATTAACACAGATCACGGTTTCGGCTGAAACATGAGACCTTCCGGCCAAAACCACCTGGCCCAAAGGGAGGGCCTGACCTACCCTCCCTTTGGGCTTCTCTTTGTATTAGGAATCAGTGGTCACCCTGATCGTCCAACAGGGGGTGCTGGTTGACGACACCTTCTTCCTGGTTGCCGATGGGTCCAAATTCCTCCAGCACCTTCACTGCGTATTGGAAGCTTTCCTTGATTGACTTTCCGCCAGCCCAAATGGAAAAAAATTGTGAGACGAAAAATTCCCCGTCTCTGGGCTGGTCATTTACCTGGCTCGGTCCGCGCACCGATTCTTCGCCTGGACCAGTGCTGGTGATGACAACTCGGCCCGGTTTGGAGATTGCCGGAAGGAAGCTGCCGGCATGACAGGCGCCAATGATGAGCACAATCGGTTTAGATACCTTGATCCGGGATTCCAGGCTGGTCAGCCAATTATTCAGGTCGGAAGCGGTCACCTCTTCCTGATCTAGATACAGCGTCTGGTAGGTCCCATGGTCGACGAAGACGAAGTACAGGGGGGCGGGATCAGCGGTCATTTTGGTCGCGGCCCAGGCCGTCAAGGCATATTCCACGGCCCATTTGTTGGGGTGGCTTCGGCGTTGGAGCATGGCCGAATTAGAGGTGAGATAATAAATGTCGTCGGCCTTAATACCGCGTTGTTGCAGACAATAGTAAACATAGCGGGTCGTTACATGGTAATCTGCGGTGCCGGCTTCATCTCCTTTGATGCTGCCTTCGACCAGGATGGCATAACCCACCTTCCCCCGGTTGGTCCCGGTGGCTGCCCAGCCAATGCCAAAGGTAAAATACAGCTCCAGTGCGGTGGCCAGGACTATCATCATCGCCCCGGCGACCAGACACGGCCTCGTCATTTTCGGGGATCCCATCAGCCGATGACCTCCGTTAGCGCGGCTTTTAGGGTGTCCAAGGCTTGCTCAAGCTCATCATCGGTGACAATTAAAGGAGGCAGTAGTCGCAAGACATTGCGGTAAGTGCCGCCGGAGACCAGGAGCAGGCCGCGGCGCAGACAGGTTTCAAATAGTTTCTTAGTGGCTTCCACAGCCGGGGTCTTAGACGCAGTATCCTCGACCAGCTCCAGCCCCATCATTGCACCCAAGCCGCGGACATCACCAATGATCGGGAACATCTCCTTCAACTGATCCAGCCCTTGCTTCAGTTTTGAACCAATCTCCGCCGCCCGGACGACCAGATTTTCTTGTTCAATGATTTCGATCACGGCCAGGCCGGCGCGGCAGCAGACCGGATTTCCGCCAAAGGTTGTCCCCAATCCGCCGGGATAGACCGCGTCCATAATTTCGGCCCGGCCGGTGACACCGGACAGAGGCAGTCCCCCACCCAGCGCTTTGGCGGTCAGCACCAGGTCCGGGGCCACTCCGAAATGTTGGGAGGCGAACCAGGCTCCCGTGCGGCCCAACCCGGTTTGGATCTCATCCATAATCAAGATAATACCTTTATCGCTGCAGAATTTTGCCACTCCCTGGACGAATCCCACTGGAGGCACGACTGCGCCGCCCTCTCCCAGAATCGGCTCCATGATCAGGGCCGCCACCTGTTTGGCCGGAATGGAATATCGGACCAAATCCTGCAATCCCTTAAGACACCTGATATCACAATTGGGATAAGTCAGACCAGAGGAACAACGATAACAATAGGCGTAAGGGGCATGGAAGATGCCGGGATGCGGCAATCCAAAACCGGCTTTGATGGCCCGGACCCGGCCGGTCAATCCGGCGGCCAGACTGGTCCGGCCGTGAAAGGAATGCTGAAAGGCGATCAGACCTTCCCGTTTTTGGACATACCTGGCTATCTTGACGGCATTTTCCACCGCCTCAGCCCCGGAGTTGAGCAGCATCGTCTTTTTGGGACCATGACCGGGGGCCAGGTTGTTTAAACGCCCGGCCAGGCTCAGGTAGGGTTGATAGGCAGTCAAGTTGAAACACAGGTGCAGATAATCTTGGGCCTGGGCGGTAATCGCCTTAACGACTTCCGGGTGACTATGACCCACCGGGAGGGAGGCGATGCCCGAGGCGAAATCCAGGTATTCGGCGCCGATATCGGCCACCAACCGGCTTCCATGGGCTCTCACAATGGACAATTTAGTGATATCAAAAAGCCCCTTGGGCACTATAACTTCGCGTTGCCCCCTATCTCCATCTGAACCAGACATAAATGAAACCTTTACGCCCTCTCTTTTTTCTCTATGTCTCTGGGTTGTGTTTTTTCTCCCAACCCGGACACCAGTTCATTTCCCGGCAATGACCACCGCTTCCCAACCAATGTTGATCCGGTCCCGATTGGTGCGAAAGGCTTGCTCCCCCTTAAACCCCGCCGCCTTTATTTCAGCCGCATAGTCATCGAGGCGGCCGAACCAGGTCTTGGGACTGATCGGCAAAGAAATAGTCTCTTCCCGGCCATTGATTACGACCCGGCGAGGGGCCGGTTGTCCCGGCCGGTATTTCAGCCGCAGCTCCTGAAAAGCTTTAATTCTTTCGCTATCTTCCGGAAAATAGACGGCCGCTTCTTTTAGGTTGAGGCCGTTTTGGAAAAACAGTCGGCCCCCTGGGACTAACAGCCGGTTTACCTCCCGCAGACAACGCTCTCGATGCCGATGTTGATGCAACATATGATAGGAGCCGACATTGACCACTAACTCAAAGGATTTTCCCGCAAGTGCCTCAAGCTGGGTCATATCGCCGACCCGAAAATTGATCTCGATGCCCCTATCCGAGGCTAGAGCCCGGCATTTTTCGATGACGGTGGGGGAGATGTCCACGGCTGTGACGTTAAGCCCGCGAGAGGCCAGATAAAATGATTCGAAGCCTTCACCGCATCCCAGTTCCAATACATTTTTATTCGAATAATCATGGGTATCGAGAAACTCCGCCAAAGCTGAACTGGGTTCATGGGGATTCCAAAACCGGGCGCCGCTGCGGTACACCGCAATATAGCGATCTTCATAAGCGTGATAGTAGGTCCGGTTATTATCCGGAAGTTGATCGGTCATGATCTGAATCTCGTTTCTTTAGATTTCGTTGTTCTACTCTGAACGGGCCTGATTGTCCCTTTTTTTTGATCCCGCCTCAGGGTCAGCGAGCGCCACCCTGGGTAATGCGGACACCAAGCCTGGAATCATAAGTTAATCCCGGATGATTCTCATGGTAATGACCTGACTCGCCACCCGGAGGCGTTAGTCCCAGGTGGTGACGATGACCTCTGTCCGGCGTGGTCCATGCACCCCCATGACCAGGTTGCACTCAATATCCCCAGTCCGGCTCGGCCCGGTGATGAATGTCATTACCTGCCCCATCTGACTGACCGGTCCCTGATCTTGGCCCAGCAATTTAAATAGGGCATCTAAATCGGGCAAAATACATGCCGCCGGAACCAGGGCCAGATGAACCGGGGGCAATAACGAAAAAGCCCGTCGGGTCACCGGCCCGGCCAAGACCACCAGTGTGCCCGAGTCAGCCAGGGCGTAATCAGCCACTGTAACCCCTAAGCCAGCTTCCTCCAGACCGCTCCGGTCCGGCAATATCTTAGAGGGCAATCCCCCTGCCCCGGATGGTGGAAGGACCTCAATCCCCAGTTCCGCCAACGTCTCGATCACCCTAACTTGTCTTATTAAGG
>JADFYC010000189.1 GCA_015233295.1 Deltaproteobacteria bacterium
ATTGTTCACATAGGCATCCAGTTCCGGATCTTGGCCCGGCACATATTTGAATGTCGGCTCTGTAGACATGCGTTCCTCTAAAGGTGTCCTGCCTTGAAATTTCTGCGCTCTCTTCGTGATGTTTTTCAAAGACTAAACGAAGGCGGCCATATCATATATGGGAACTATAGTTAGTATACCAGCATAATCGGCCGCGCGCCACCTATAAATTCCGGACCGTTCCGGCATGGACCCCAAAAAGCCGAACCATCCGGCTAACACATATAGTCCCCCGAAATCGACACCCTGCATTAAATGGGATTGACCGGAGGAGTCAGGTGTGTATAATCCGCGCCACGATTGAGATGGGGCCGCATCCCTTAGGGTGGCCCCTCATTGTTTGAAACGAAACCAACTTTGGTTTTAGGGGATGGTCTAAATGATTGTCAAAGCCACCATGAATGACGTGCAGAGCATTCACGACCTTCTCGGTCATTTCGCCCGGAAAGAAAGCTTGCTCTCCAGATCACTAAGTGAACTTTACAGCTACTTGCGGGACTTTTTTGTCTTTCGCAATGATGATGACAGCCGCATGGTGGGCGTTTGCGGGTTGCACATTTGTTGGGATAATCTAGCCGAGATCCGCTCCTTGGCCGTCCAGGACACGGAACAAGGGCATGGGGTCGGTCGGGCTCTGGTGGAGGCGTGTCTGTCAGACGCCGTCATGCTCGGTATTTATCGTATCTTTGCTCTGACTTATGTGCCGGAATTCTTCGTTAAGCAGGGTTTTAAAGTGGTCCCCAAAGACGTCCTCCCGCACAAGGTCTGGGCCGATTGCTTGAAGTGCCCCAAATTTCCCAATTGCGATGAAACCGCCGTCCTGCTGGAGTTGTAACGGCCGACATTCCCCAGCGAGAGAGCCAAGACACCGTGCTCTCGCCTTGTCCCTGCATTCTCGTTTTTTAAGAGGGGCCATAACATGGAAAAAACCTTGACGTGAAACCCCAAAAAGGTTTAACATTAACAACAAAGAAGGTATCTTCCAAGATGGCCCGGTCAGGGTCATAATCCATTGTAATAATCCACGGGGCATAAGACATGGCCAAATGTTACGCCTGCAAAGAAATGCTGGAGTTCTTGGGTGTAGATGAGGAATTCTTAGCCGAGCTGGCCGAAGAAGGTCTCCTGCCGGGGCCGGGCAAAGGAGTCGGCGACGTCTTCACTCGGCCGGAAATTGAAGAGATCCGGGTGATGACCACGCTGGTGAAAGAAATGGGAGTCAACCTGGCCGGAGTAGAGGTTATCATCCATCTCCGGCGGCAAGTGCTGGACCTGCGAATACAGTTCGACAAGATACTCGAATACGTGTCGGACGAGGTCAAGAAGGAATTCTCGCACCCGGGCGACTAGACTTCCGTCTAAATAACTTGTCGCACATTGAATCAGACCGTTGAATCAAGCTATTGAATTAAACAAGGCCACCCCTACGAGGGTTCAAGTCCAATCTTCATCCGGAACTAACTCGTATCCTTCCGGCAATTCTTTCAGTACTCCCCGACGAACTAACTCGGTCAGGGCTCCCGGCAAGGCTTCCGGGGGACCATTATACAGGGTCTTAATTCGGTCCAGGGTGGTCACCTGTCCCGGCGAAATAAGGTTGGCCACGATAATATAGACGGAAGTGGGAACTACATCCAGTTTTAACTCGAATATTCTTGGATTCATGATCTCTCCTCTAATTTAAGACTGGGATTCTATTTAACCGACTAGTTAACCAACAGGGCGGGGCCGACGACCGAGGGTGACTCCCGGATTCTAACCAGACCAGTCAGCGATCAGGACCCAATCGAGCCTATTCTAACCTGATTCGCTTCTGAAAACCCTTTCCTTCTACACTGGTTCGTGGATTTTTTCAAGCACTGAAATAGGCTCATGGCCGAAGATCGAACTAAAGGAAGAAAGAATCTTATTGGTTGGGAGACAGAAATGTATCCGCAGATTTCGCAGATGAAAGAGACCCACAGACCATGCGATTATTTGCTGAACTTTGGCTGACCGAAGCTTGGATTCAAGCTTTTTGTATTCTTTTAATTTGCGTCAATCTGGGTAATATGTGGATTAAATAGTGGTCTGCCAACCGCAGTCAACTAATCGTTTAGCCTAGTTATCGAACTCAGATTATTCTGGAAAAATGACCGAGAGAATCACCTACCTGTGGGGTATTTTATGATCGTGTTCGATTTAGGCTGTACCAACGGACACAAATTCGAAGGTTGGTTCGGATCCATTGAGGATTTTGAAAACCAGCGCGAAGTCGGGCTAGTGGAATGCCCCATCTGCGGTACCACTCAGGTGGAGAAACTTCTGTCCACCTTTGCCATTAAGAGCCACCGTTCACCCAAACCCTCGGAGGTAGATCCCGGCCAGGCTTTAGCCGAGTTATGCCGGTTTCTGAAGGATAACTTCGATGATGTCGGCTCCCAATTTGCCCAAGAAGCTCTAAAAATACACTATGGAGTGACCGAAAAAAGGAACATCAGAGGTGTGTCCACGGTTGATGAAGAAGAAATGCTCGACCGGGAAGGGGTCAAGTTCGCCAAAATTCCCATGCCCCGGATGCCGGAGGCGGCTTCCTCCGCCTTCATATCCGACAATAAGGACTGGGACGAGGAGGACGAGGAGTGAGGATTTCTTTGATCCGACTAGCACAACCCGAGGCGAGGAGCCATGGAACTAATCACCATCACCGCCAGAGACCTGCCTGATGCCTGGTTTCAATGTGTCTATGCCATCCTGGACAAGGGGCACGAATATGTCATTGACCGGGGTTCTTTTGAAGGACAAAAAAGGCTGGAATTCGATTATATTACCGTCCAGATCACCCATCCCGGCGTCCGGCCGCTGATTCCGGATATCCCGCCCGGTCTGGGCATTCCCAATCCCGTGGCCGAAGGCTACGTGGAGTGTTACCTGCCCTATCTCATGACCGCCCAGAAAAGCCCCAATGAGGACTACACCTATGGTCAGTATCTGGAACCGCAAATAGAAGAAGTCATCAAGATGTATCGGCAGACCGGCCACGGAACCAACCAGGCCTATATGACGGTGGGTGACCCCCAGGCCATCTTCCTGACCGATCCCCCCTGCCTCAGAGGCATCGACACCCGGATTAGGGACGACCGGCTCCATTTTATCATCTACTTCCGCTCCTGGGATCTATGGAACGGCTTTCCCGCCAACCTGGCCGCCATTCAGATGATGAAAGAATATATGGCTCAGCAAATCGGCGTGGATGACGGGGAGATCATCGCCTCCTCCAAGGGTCTCCACCTCTACGACTATACCTGGGAATTGGCCCGGTTACGGACAATGAAGGAGAAGCGACTCTAAGTTGAGTTCCCTGCTGATTAGCGGGTCTTCTTGGAAGTTCAGGGCGTACTCAACGAGCACCTTTATCTGTATGTTTTTACTATGGCATAACCTTTGTCGCGAAGATAGACCGTGGCGTCACCAGGCCGGTAGTAAAAGTCCCAGCGTTTTTGGGAAGGTCTGTATGCGGCTTGATTTCCGGCTAGTCTTGTTTGCCTGGACTTTTGGGCTTGGGCGACACGTTGAGACGTTTTACCGGTCCGCTTAGCCACTTTTACCCGTCGCTTAGCTACATTGGCCTTCTTTTTGACTTTTTCTACCGAGTTTAGAGCCATTTTTTGGTCTGCTTTAAGGCTCTTATCAGGTTCGCCGGAGGCCGAGGCCGGTGTCACAGGATTACTCGTCTTTTGTGTCTTTTTCTCTAATTCTTGATCCTTGACCGGTTGATTGCCGGAAAGTTCCGACGGCTCTTTAGATGAACCTGGGTTGGCCTGGGCCACCTGCGCTGGTATGGATTTGTTTCCTGAATCTCCGGCGGTATCTGGTGAGGCTGTCTGATCTCGTGGTGCTACAGTTTTTTGAGTATTGGCTTCCGGCGCCTGTTGAGGGGGTTGCGACAAACTACGAGACACCTGGTTGACGGGGGGAAGGGATAATCCTTGGTTTCCGTCGCTTCCACGGAAGAAGTATACGATAGCCAATGAGGTTAGCCAAAAAACAGAAACCGTAATGAATGTCTTCTTCGTCATTTCAATGGCCTCCATAAACGTAAAAAACGTACCCCAAGCTGCGCCTGGTCGGCCTAACGCTTGAGCAGTTTTTCATGAACCTGTTTAACGGTGATCTTGCTTATTTCTCTTAATGTCTCGAAAACCCCGTTTCCATTGATGGCACTGCCCGGAAAAGCCGGGACGCGTAGTCGTCCGTTCAAGTCTTGCTGCATTTCTTCAACAGAAAGGATGGGGATATCTCCTTCAGACAGGTCTCTTTTGTTATATTGCAGAACCAGGGGAATTTGGGTTATATCCAGGTGTTCGCCCTTGAGATTTTCCTCCATGTTGGCCAGCGCTTCTATATTATTGTCCTTCCTGACGCGCAAGGAGTCGGCCACGAAGACTATGCCGTCAACCCCTTTTAATACTAGTTTTCGGCTGGCATTATACATAGTTTGCCCAGGCACGGTATAGAGTTGGATTTTGATGTTCATGTTGCGGATGGAACCCAAGGACAGAGGCAAGAAGTCAAAGAACAGCGTCCGATCCCCTTTCGTATTGATGGATACCATCTCGCCCCGGACAGACTTATTCATGGCCTTGTGAATACACAGAAGGTTGGTGGTCTTGCCGCCTCTTCCGGGACCATAATAAACAATCTTGCACTGAATCTCTCTTTTGCTGAAATCGATGAAGGCCATTTTTTCAGATCTCTATTCTCTGAAGTAATCCCCGTAGCTTCTTAATCACCTTCCTATTGAGTCTTTACAATATAGACCCGAACTAGTCGAATGGCTACGGCTTATAGGTCTCACCCATAATTTACTAGATTAGTATACTTTGATAATCGATATATTAGTAAGTTAATATCCATAAGGTGTCAAGAAAAAAGTAGCACCGGCCAGTCTTCATAAGGAGCTATCGATGAAAGCCATCCTGGGCCATCGAGCCACATCGGAGATGATTCGGTACCCGGCGTTTTAGGTGACGATTTTTTTGAGGAGACATCCAAGGATTGACAGAAGAATGTCCGCCGTAGTCGGAATGAAGAGTTTGATCTCAGGCCGGAAGGAGCCAATATCATAGCCGGGACTCGGCTCAGAGACCGGGACGCCGGTGGTTGCATCGCCCGTATGCTTAGGCTCTGGAGATTGTCGGGAGGAATGTTTGGGCGTACCTATTTCCGTGTTGAATTAAATCCGGTCTCGGCCCAGTTCATATGATTTTAAGACAGCAAACTCTTCCTCGGAGAATGGAAACCGGACCAGATACTCAGGGTCAAGGGCCTGGGCCGGGGAGAAATTCTGGATTCGCCACCGCTTCGCCCCGGCCAGTTGCTCGGCCAATCTCTGGATATCATCTAGCCGATGCAGACCAGGGACAACGGTCGTCCGGAATTCATAGTCGACGCCGCCGGACCGGATCAACTCCAGGCTCTGCTTGATGCTCGCCAGCGGCGCCGGGCCACCGATAACCTGGCTGTAGGAAATATCATTCAACTGCGCCTTAACGTCCATGGCCACGTAGTCCACCTGTCCCTGCGCCAAAAGATGGGCCAGAACGTCGGGCCGGGAGCCGTTTGTGTCCAGCTTCACCGGCAGCCCCAATCCCTTGAACTCCGCCAATAACCGGTCCAGATTCGGATGATTGGTAGGTTCACCTCCGGTAATACACACTCCGTCAATCCAACCCTGGTGCTGGTTCAAGCTGTCGACGATGACCTCAAAGGGATAATTTGAGATCGCCTCGGGATGCAACACCAGTTCATGGTTATGGCACATGGGGCAACGAAAGTTACAGCCCGGTAAGAAAACAACAGCCGCGATTTTACCCGCCCAGTCGACGAAGGATGTCTCGATGAATCCTTTGATGGCTGGTAAACGATGCTTAAAGCTGGACTGTGTTGGCATCAGGTGGTTTCCCCAAGACAGGCCGGGCCAATAATCGTCAGGCGATTAATTGTAGAGATTTTTTTTTAGGTACTGCTGAATCGGGACCACGTCGGTTAAATAGGAATTGTCATCTAAGACCAGGATGGGCAGTTTTTTTTGAGCCACCTCGACCAGCTCGTGCCAGGCCAGATGGGCCAGCGCATCGGGATTCTCCGGGCCGAGCACCTCGATCTTGATGCCCAGGGCATCGAAGTCAAACTTATCTTTAATGAAGTCGCACTTGGTACAACCTTTTTTGGTAAACAGCGTCATTTCTTTTCCCCCCGAAATAAGGTACCTGAGTTCGATAAGTCTTATTAATTGTGAGACAAAAATGTATCCGCAGATTTCGCAGATGAACGCAGATTAAAGAGACCCACGGGTCATGCGATTATTTGCTGAACTTTGGCCGACCTAGGCTTGAATTCAAGCGTTTTGTATTTCCTAATCTGCGCAAATCTGTTCAATCTGCGGATTAAATCATGGCTCTTGACGCTAATCGCTTGAGGTTTGGTCTCGGTCAAAGCGGACTTTCAACTGACTATGGCCTGTTCCATCAGCGGTAACGGCTCTTGATTGAAGAACGGTCCACATCGGTGACGGTCTTTCAATTCACCCAGTTTGCCTTTGTTCCAGCTTGATATTTTTGTGAAATAGCCGGTTATTCGAGTGATTCCCTCGACATCCTCGGACTGGCAATATTGACAGGAATGTCTCAAGCCCCGCGAGGTCTGCCCACAGGACTTGCAGGTAGTGAATTCCGGTGAAAAGGCGATCTGATCGTTTTTGGTCTGGTTAAAGGTTTTGACCACAAAGCTGGCCAGGGATCCGGCTGAAGGCCGAGATTCACCCAACCAAATGTGGGTCAGGGCCCCGGCCTCGATAATGGGATGGAACAGACCTTCGAATTTGACCCGTTTGATCGGGTTCATGTGGGCGCCTACATTGAACAATGTGGAATTGGTGTAGTAGACTTCTCCGGAATCCGAAATGCCTCGCACCGTATCCGC
>JADFYC010000018.1:0-9037 GCA_015233295.1 Deltaproteobacteria bacterium
AATATGAACAGCCATGAATATGTCCGAAGTATCTTGGCCGCCAGGCAGGACCTCTACAAGGGGATGTCCAAAAATTTGAGCCTTTCGACAGAAGAAGAGGGCGGCTGCGGCGTTACCGGATTCTGCTGCAGCATTCCCGTCCGGGGCCGGCACATCTTCAAACCATCCGCCCAGATGCACAACCGGGGCAATGGCAAGGGCGGCGGCATTGCGGCCATGGGCTTTATCCCTGAGATGTTGGGCGTAGACCAGACCACCCTGAACGAGGACTACCTGATCCATATCGCCGACCTCGACGGCGAGGGGCTGAAGGCCCTGGAGGAGAAGTTCATCTATCCCTACCTGGACGTCCATCTGGCCGAGAATATCCCCCATGTGGACGACTACCGGGACATCCCGGGGCTGGAGGTGCGGCCGCCGGACATCTATCGTTACTTTGCCCGGGTTAAGCCCAACGTCTTAAAAGCCTTTGCCGCTAAAAAAGGGCTGACCAAATTAGCCGCCAGGGACCTGGAAGACGAATTCATCTACCAGAATTCAGTAAGTATAAACCGGACGTTCTATGATCCCCAGGGTAAGATGAAGGCCTTTGTTATGTCCCATGGCCGGAACTTCTTTGTCCTAAAGATAGTCGGTTATGCCGAGTGGGTGGTGCAGTACTATAAGTTGGACAATTTCAAGGCCAATATTTGGATCGCCCATCAACGTTATCCCACTAAAGGCCGGGTCTGGCATCCGGGTGGGGCGCATCCGTTTATCGGCTTAAACGAAGCTCTTGTGCATAATGGGGATTTCGCCAATTATTACTCCGTGGCCGAATACCTCAAGCAACGGAATATCTTCCCACTATTCCACACCGACACCGAGGTGTCCGCCCTGCTGTTTGATCTATATAGCCGGGTTTACGGATATTCCCTGGAGCATCTCATTGAGGCGCTGGCCCCGACCCAAGAAATGGATTTCGATTACCTGTCTAAGGACCGCCAACGGATCTACCAGGAAATTCAGAAGACCCACATCCATGCTTCGCCGGACGGCCCCTGGTTCTTTATCGTGGCCCGGAATGATACCAAAAATAACGAGCTGCAGCTTCTGGGCATCACGGATACGGCCATGCTTCGGCCCCAGGTCTTCGCCCTTCAGGAAGGTTCGATTAAAATCGGTCTGGTCTGTTCAGAAAAGCAAGCCATTGACGCCACCCTGGACAGCCTCGCGGCAGAAGACCCCAGATTCGGCACCGTGGCTGATATGTACTGGAATGCCCGCGGGGGAAGCCATACCGATGGCGGAACTTTCATTTTTCGGCTGGACAATTCCAAGGGCAACGGTGAAGAGAAGCCGATGACCTGTACCGACAAATTCGGTCGGGAAATCAAGGCGCCCCAAAACCAGGTTCCCTTTCTGCCCGGTCGGGTGTTTTATCTGATGGACGATGGACAGAAACCCATGCTGGACCTGACGGAGGAATACGCCAAAGGTGATGCGGATGGGCTCTACAAGATGTTCATCGCCTCCATCCGCGACTGGGATTATGCCGAGATTCTAGATTGCTTAAAGGAAATTAAACGGCAGGCCAAAGAATCGGACGATAACCTTGACTTGACCCTGAAGGTCATGACCAGGTTGATTGATTTGCGGTATCCGACCTTCGAAAAGAAAAGAAGATCACTGCTTCAGATGTACAACTACAGCTTGAATCGGATTCTCTGCGGCGTGTCCCCCTTGAATGCGACCCAGGCCGAGGGGAAATATCGCTACATCGATTTTGAAAGCCGGAAGACCCTGCGGGCGCCCTTACCGGGTGAATCCGTCCTGGTGGTGGATTCAGCCTTGTTCCCACCCGAAGGCGATGAAGCCGACGGGGTCTTGCTTCGAGAAGCCTATCGACTGGGCTGGAAGCGGTTCATTATTTTCCGGTGCCGCGGGCAGCGATTTTATGGATGCGGCTTCGGGCCGAACACTCAGGGTGTCCGAATGGACATCTATGGCAGCTCCGGGGACTATATCGCCTCCGGCGCGGACGGACTGGATATCTATATCCACGGCAACGCCCAAGACCAGTTGGGCCAGATCATGAAAGAGGGCAAGCTGGTTATTTACGGCGACGTGGGCCAGACCTTCATGTATGGCGCCAAGGGCGGCGATGTCTACATCATGGGCAACGCCGCCGGCCGGCCTCTGATCAACGCCGTGGGTCATCCTCGGGTGGTGATCAATGGGACCTGTCTCGACTTCCTGGCCGAATCCTTCATGGCCGG
This sequence comes from Deltaproteobacteria bacterium, assembly GCA_015233295.1. Classification (GTDB taxonomy): domain Bacteria; phylum Desulfobacterota; class JADFXK01; order JADFXK01; family JADFXK01; genus JADFXK01. Next base: position 2,259 of record JADFYC010000018.1, read on the forward strand.
CGATCCCCTTAACGGAGGCGGCTTCGTCGTGGTCAACGGCATGACTATCGACCACCAGGGCAACGTCATTCCGCAAGCTTCTCCTTACCCCGGCTCCAATCTCTTCTCCCTGGCCTCGGGTGGGGCGATCTATGTCCGGGATCCCCATAAGCTACTTGTGGAGGAGCAACTCAACGGGGGTGTCTACGCCGACATGACTGAAGCCGACTGGGAGTTGATCTTGCCCTATCTTCAGGAAAACGAACGACTGTTCAATATCTCCATCGAAAACCACTTGCTTCGGGTGGATGGCCAACCCCGCACCTACGATGAAGTCTACCGTAAAGTGGCCGCAGTAAAATTGGCCGTACTCACCGGGAAAGCCCAAAAAGACGGCCTGGAAGAATATAAATAACCTGGAAGAATATAGATAAATAGATAAGACGTAACCGAATTAAAATAAATTCAGATTGAGGGCGCCGGGAGTGAATCGCGGCGCCCTTAATCTCTTTGGCCCTGAAATTTGGCGACAGCGAAATTTGTCCGGAAGAGTTATCGTCCGCTTGCCGGAGTCCGGCTAAATATGATATGAATGACTGACAGCCTAGTCTGACTGAAATGTCTTGCTGCCCGGGCGTAGCAGATTTGTTTCGTCCGAAACTTAAATTTAGACCCACGGGAGGTGCCATGCTTAGCCGACGGATTATCCCTTGCCTGGACGTCAGAGATGGAAAGACAACCAAAGGAATTAAATTCAAAGGTAATGTGGACATTGGGGACCCGGTGGAGATGGCCCGGTTCTATTATGAGGAAGGCGCTGACGAACTGGTCTTTTACGATATTACCGCTTCCAGTGACCGCCGGAATATCATGATCGAGGTTGTCCGGCGGGTGGCCGAAGAGATTTTCATTCCCTTTTCCGTGGGTGGCGGGATCAGGACTATAGAGGACATGCGGGCGGTACTTTTAGCCGGGGCCGAAAAAGTCAGTGTGAACTCGGGCGCAGTCAAGAACCCGGAGATTATTTCAGCCGGGGCTGAAGCCTTTGGGAACCAGTGCATCGTGTTGGGCATGGATGTCAAGAAAGTCCCGGTAAGTGATAAGATCCCCTCGGGCTACGAAATGGTTATCAACGGTGGCCGGACGTACATGGGCATCGATGCGCTGTGGTGGGCCAGGGAGGCGGAACGGCTGGGCGCGGGAGAGATCTGTCTTAATTCCATCGATGCCGACGGCACCCAGGCGGGGTATGAACTGACTTTGACCCATTTGATCTCCACTAATGTCAACATCCCGGTCATTGCCTCGGGTGGCGCCGGAACCATTGAACATATTAATGAAGTTTTGACTACGGCCCAGGCCGACGCCGCCCTGATCGCTTCCATGACCCATTACGGGACCTACACCATTCGGCAAATCAAGGAGTCTCTCCACCAATCCGGAGTCAAGGTCCGGATGACCTGGTGACAATGCTGGTTAGAGGATGGATTCCGGCGTTGAAGAAAAGCAGACCGCCACTGGGTTCTTTGGGTTAAGCATTGTATTGAATCCTGTCGGCCAGTTCAGTCGGTCGCGTTTTATCAACTATCCTAAACAACTATGGCCATAATTAACGAGAAGCGATTGACGGTTAAGGCAAAAAGTGGTATTATAAAAAAGTCAACCGGGACATAGACACCAGATTTGGGGAGCCCGGTCCTTTTTGCTTCTGATAACCACTGAGGGCGGCCCCGCGGGGCTGAGTGCCCGCGGACTACGTTTCTCGGAGATCGTAATGAAAAAAGAGATTGGAGTTACTTCGGAGATTGACGGTTATTGCACCAAGTGCAAGCTGGTGACCAACCATCGCGTGGTGGCCATGGATGAAGGAGTGGTTAAACGAGTTGTCTGCCTGACTTGTGGAGGTCAACATAATTTCCATCTTCCTCCTGGGCAAAAGGCCACGACTGAAAAAAAGGTCAAGAGGGTAAAAAAAGAAGAACGACGTGTTCCCGGCCCGGAATCTCAAACTCTGCTCCAATGGCAGGAACTGAAGGATCGGCTGACTCCGGAAACGCCCGCCAGCCCTTACGCTCTGAGTGGTTCTTTTGTTCTGGGTGAAGCCATCGATCACCACAAATTTGGGCTGGGCTTTGTCACCAAGGTGATCGACTCAAAAAAAATTATGGTTATGTTTGAAAAAGAGATCAAGACCATGGTCATGAATTTTCCAGATGTGGCCAGCCTTCCGACCCCGGCCCCCGAGGCCGAATATAGCGCCTCCAACCCGGCCTAACGTCCGAAAAATAATGGGGTGGAGGTCATCGTACCGTCTCCTGGCTCGTACCCGGCGTTTCAGGATCAGGGGGATCCACCCATTCCCAATTTTTGACGCCGAAGGGCGTCATTTGAGTCTCCCGGCCCGGCCTGGATGATTCCGACGGACCATCAATATCTGTGGCCGTTTCATCTGTTAGACCAACATGGACCAGCCCCATTTTGGCCAGGTAGGGCAAATCATCACTGGTCAAGGTGGTTAGCCCTAGGTGAATCTGGAAGGTGCTCACTTTTGATCCTGCTCCCTCCCCATGTTCCGGCCGGAACGCCTGGCCTTGGCCCAACCTCCGACCCAGGAAAGATTTTTTCAGCCGGGCAACTTCCTCCGCCGTTAAAGGTGTCCCCTGGTCGGAATGGAGTTTCCCGGCCCTAAGGTGCACTATCTTTCCTTGCCGGTCAATCACAACCACCAATTTTACCGCAGGCAAGCCATCACAGAAGACCGGACCGGTCAACCCCAAGGCCAGGAATTCCGGAGGCGATCCCGGTCGGGCCGGCCAGGCCAGGTAGGCCCACCGCCGCCCAGGCAGACTCACCGCCTCCAACCGATATTTACCGGGGCTAAACTCCTCCAGCGCCGCCGCCAAAACGCCCCGGGAAATCTTGACCTCCTGATCCAGATGGTCATCAGGGGCACCTCCCGTCCGCCCTGATTTCAGCCTGGCCACCTCCTCGACCGGGGCGGCAATCGCGGCCGTAATAGCCGCGGCCAGTTGCTCCCAACCCAGGGCCGTTCCGGCCGAGGCAAACATGACCAATCCCTTTCCGCTCTTTCGGTGTCTCACCAAAATTATCTGAGGTAGTTTCCCAGGCACACTCTTCAGCACCTGGCCGTCAAGGTCTGGGAGCACGGGAAAAGGCAACCCGGTTTCCACCAACAACTGAGCGGCCTCTTTTTGGCCACACCCCACCGCCACGGCCAGGGCCCTAAATTTTTTGCCGGATGTAACTTCAGAAGGCAGGCTCGGCCACGCTTGGGCGATCATCTTTGCTTGCGCCACGCTGGAGGGGCAGGCGGGGTGGATGATCAAGACCATGATTAGATCGGACTTGATCCGAACCAGTGAGAAGCGGGGCAGGGTGACGCCTAAGTAGTTTGCCTCAGCGGATGAAGCCGGTACGGGAAAGGTGGCCTCGGGGAATTCATCTCCGGCCGTCAGTCGGACGCTGTGATTGGTCTGGCTATGACTGACTCCAAATGTGAGGGTGATAAAAATCCAGATAATGATGGGCCGGATTAGTCGCTCCGGTGCTTGAGATGTTAAGATATTTCACCCCGATCCAAATTCCCAGGAGCCTGGAATCGATTATGGAAAATGCGAATAATTCATTTAAGGATTGTATCGCTTGCCACAAAAAGATGCGAGTTTGGGTTCAGAGGATAGGGGCACCGCAAAACGGAGATATCTAAGCCTGTATAAATAGATTCTGTCAGAAAAAAACGTACCTGAAGGGTAGGGGGATGAAGAGCGGAAATAGATAGGGTCGGTCTGGTTTAAGCGTTTGATTGGGCGAATCCGTAATTATTCAGTGTCCTGGACAATGACAAAAAAAAAGTTACAAAAAAAAAATAGACTGCCCGGGGCACTGGTCCCCGGACAGCATTGCTTCAAAAATCTTTTGGGGTTCGGCTAAGATTAGACACATCCAGTGGGTTTGGAGAGCCCGGCCATCTTACAGGCGCCTTTGCCTGGGCCGGACGGGAACAACTCATAGATGTATTTGAGTTTGTAGCCGGTAACTTTGGTCATGATCCGAACCATGGGGGCGATACCGTTTTTCTTGTAGTAGTCCTGCAGGTATTCTATAACTTTCCTGTGTTCGTCGGTTATATCCTTGATACCTTCCAGGTCGGCCACGTACTCGGCGAAGCTCCAGTTCCATGTCGCGGGATCAGCGAGGAAACCGTCTTCGTCGACTTCAAAGATACTTCCTTTAAATTCAATGTTTGGCATTCGAGTCCACCTCCTATGTTTGTCTCAATTTAAAGGGTCCAGCACTAGACCCTTATTTCTCAACCCTACAATGTTATTTAAGGGTATAGCCGAGGAAAGCAACCGATGTCAAGGATTACTATTTTCAGCCATAGAAATCCCTGCCTCGCCTCTTTCGCCAAGCCATCGAGCTAAATTTAATAGCTTGAGGAAAGATAATTGTCAAGAAAAAAATCCTAAATCGCTTGCTAATGGGTCAAGAAAGGACCCATGAAGCCGTCATTTTTTCTTTGACCACAACCAGGTGTTCTGTTATACCGGTAAGCCCGCAAAGCACCCTCTGGTTAATCGTCGGCCCGGGAAGGGGGATAGTCCTCCCTCCGAGGCCGCAGAAGACCGCTGGAGGCAAAGGAGACGATATGCGTAACCTGACCATCGCGGCCGTATCCATGACTTCGCTGGTGGGCGATAAGCCGGCAAATTTGGCCAGAATGGACCACCTCTTGAGCCTGGCTGCCGCGGCCCGGGTGGAACTGGTCTGTTTCCCGGAATTAGGCATCACCGGGTACAGTCTCCATCCCGATCTCCTCCAGGTGGCCGAGCCAATCCCCGGTCCGTCCACCGGCCTGCTGTTGGCCATGGCCCGCCGTTATAACCTGGCCATTGTGGCCGGGTTGGTGGAGCGGGAGGACGCCGATCATCATTTTGTCTCTCAAGTGGCGGTCTCCCCGACCGGGTCTCTGGCCGTCTACCGCAAGACTCACCTCAGCCCGATGGAGCAAAAGCTGTTCACACCCGGAAATGAGCTCCAGACGGCCACTATTTCAGACGTCCTATTCGGAATTCTGTTATGTTATGAAGGACATTTTCCGGAGCTAAGCACGATCTACGCCCTGCAAGGCGCAGAGGTCCTGCTGGTGCCCCATGCCTCCCCCGGCGAGGCGCCCCCGGACAGGCTGACCCGATGGCTCCGCTACCTCCCAGCCCGGGCCTATGATAATAGTGTGTTCCTGGTGGCGCTCAATCAATCCGGTGACAACCTCAACGGCTTGATCTTTCCCGGGGTGGCCTTTATTCTAGACCCTAAAGGCAGAATCCTGGCTGAGTGGACAGGGTACGGAGATAATATCCTGACCGCCGAGTTGAAGGCAGAAACACTCCTGGCCGTCCGCAATCAGACCATGGGCTATTTTCTCCCCCGCCGCCGGGTCGATATGTATCATCCCATTCAATCGGCCCTCCCGCCACAAAAGTAAGACCACACCAGCAACCAGCTTGGACTTGAACTCTTGGCATGGGGGAAGTTTTGCCGGCGGGAAGTTAACTAATTTTGAATGATATGAACTAACAACGGCTATGACGAATCATAAGCAAGCCGGGAAAGGGCACCCGGTCCGGGCGAATCAAACGGCAAATGCCCCGCTGTTACTAGGCGTCAAGAGTCTTTTGCATTTTTTTCATCAGTTTTAATGAGACATCTTTTACAGTCATCTTGCATATCTGGCGCAGTGTCTCAAATACTCCGTTGCCGTTTAGGGCGCTGCATTCAAAGGCGGGAGCCTTCAGGTCGGCGTTCAGGTCCACGTCCATCACCTGGATGGGCAGCAGGGGAACGTCATCTTCCTGCAGGTCACGCTTGTTGTATTGCATGACCAGGGGAATTTGGGCCAGGTCGATTTGCTTTTCCCACAGATTCTCTCTCAGATTCTTGAGACTCTCAACGTTGTGGCCGCGTCTGACCTTGAGCGAATCGGCCACGAAAACTACGCCGTCCACTCCTTGCAGGACCAATTTCCGGCTGGCGTTATATCTTACCTGACCGGGGACCGTGTAAAGCTGGATTTTGATCGCCAGGCCTTGAAAAGTGCCCAGTTGGAGCGGCAAGAAATCAAAATATAGAGTCCGGTCTCCCCGCGTGTTAATCTTGACCATGTTGCTCCGGAGATGCTCGGGTAGACAGTTGTAGATGTAGATCAAATTGCTGGTTTTACCTGATCGCCCAGGACCGTAGTAAACTATTTTGCAGTAGATTTCTTTGCTCTTGAGGTTGATCAGGGCCATGGTTATTCCAATCTAATAGTATACGTGTGACTAGGCGGGTGGTTTGACAGGACCTGGGTGGTCAACAAACATCTCATACTTAGACTCATCTTTTTTACTATATCATAAGGCATTTTCTGCAGCAATCGTTTTTTTTATGGCTGGGTAAAAATGGGTGAGGCGGTTTTTTGGGGGGAGCACGCGGTTCATTTCGGACCGAGGAGAATGATTTGTATGTATATTGCAGCCGTAATGTGATAAACTTTAAGACAAGTACCTTTTATTCAGCTACCAAAAAATCAACCCGCAGGGGCCGCGGGAAAAGGAGAAAGCGCAAAAATTCCCTAACGGCATTTAGAATACTTGAGAAATCTCTACGCCCTGGCCTATCCTTAAACGTCCGCTGCGGCTAGATTTTTACCCGTTGTTTTTGGAGGCATCTGTGAACGTGCTAACCATTAGTTACCAATTGGGCTCAGGAGAACAAGAGCTGGGTGGCATGATTGCCGA
>JADFYC010000018.1:9164-19448 GCA_015233295.1 Deltaproteobacteria bacterium
GCTCAGCTTTATGTTTCTCACCTCAAAGAAGCTATTCTGTCGCGAGTCCCATCTCACAACATGGTCATCTTGGGGCGCCAAACGGCCCTGGTGTTGCGAGATGAAATCCCGGGGTGGCATGTGCGCCTGGTTGCCCCCCTCTAACACCGGGTCAATCGGATGTCCCAGGCCATGGACCTCAACCCCAACCAAATCCTGGAATATATGATTGAGATGGAGCAGCATCAACAGGCTTTTCTATCTTATTTCTTCGGCCTCGACCGGGCGACGCCGGATATGTATGATTTGACGATCAACACCTCCCGCTCCAGCCTTGAGGTCCTGGCCGAGTTGCTCGTGGCCGTGGTCAATAATCACTTCACAAGATCTTATGGCGCCTCAGGACGGGAAAGGGTGGTTACGGTTTCAAGGCAGGTCGGCGGGGGAGAGTCGGTCTTTGCCCAAGCGTTGGGTGAAAAGCTGGATATTCCGGTGTTTGACAAGCAGTATATCGAAAGGTCGGCCATCCGGCGGGCTCTCCCGGTCGGCCGCAGGAAAGGATCAGGCCCGAAACAGAATCATGACCAGGGCAAGGACGGATTTGACCGGTACCTGGACATGATGGAGACAGTTGTTAGGGAGTTGGGTGAGAAAGGTGGTGGTGTCCTCGTCGGGCGGGTGGCTAATCGGATCCTGGCCAACCATCCCATGGCCTATCACGTCCGTCTGGTTTCGGAACCATCGGAACGGATCAAGGAGATCATGAAAGCCCATTGGGCTCGAGGGATCGGGTCCGGCCGGCCTTTAACCGGGAGCGGCACCGGCCACCGGGCCATGACCAGGCTGATGTCAAAGTCCGATTGGAATGATCCATTTAACTTTGATCTGGTGGTCAATACCTCTTCACAGGATAAGCCCATGGTTGATGTCGTCGCCCTGGCCGCCTTCCTTAGATGGGCCGGGAGTGAATGACCGGTCGACTCAAGATTGGGAACGATGGGTTATGCTTATCAGATAGTCGGTCAAGTCATAAGTTGAGATCAATCCCAAGGTCTGGTCCGCCGAGAGGCAGGTGTCGGAAGGAGAGGGTTCCGCAGTTAAGGCCAGCGCCTGGCCCCCCCTGGCGGAAATGGCGCTCAGGCCTTCCACCAGGTTCCCGCTTCGCCCGGCCAGGTAAATGCCGACCATCCTATCGGAGTAGGCACTGGCCGCCGAATTTAGCAGGCTGTTTAGAGACATTTCCGAAGTGGCGGCCGTCTTCTCCCGGAGGGCAATAACATTTGATCCCATGGTTTGCACCACTGTGGCCATGAATCCGCTGGGTGCGACATAACACACACCTTCCAAGAGCGGCGCCCGGTCATGCGCCTTTTGAATCGAGATAAGGCTTCGCTTGTTTAAGTAATCTACAAAAATATCTATGAATTCGTTATCCATATCCAGGCAGGCCACCAAACCCATTTTGATATCTGGGGGAAGTTGTGGGAGTAATCTGATGATTTCCTGATATCCTCCGGCTGGGAAGGCCAGCACGGCGAGTTGTTCGGCGGGCTTTCTTGATACCGGTGTCAAGTCTGGTTTATTGACCAAATTTGGCTGGCGAATCCGCCGGAAGCCACGCCCCTTAGAGAAAGCCGCGTCTTTGATTTTTTTGATTAAGCGCCGCCCCAAGGTGGCCCGATCTTCTCCTTCTCTAGGCTTAAAAAGAAAATCTACGGCGCCCAGGCACAGGAACTCGAAAATTCTCTCCGGTGTGCCTTTCACGAATCCACTAATGATAATCACTGGACAAGGGCAGGTGATCATAACATATTTCAGGGTGGTGTCGCCACTCATCACCGGCATGTTAACATCCAACGTAATTACATCCGGCTTTAATTGCTCAATTTTCTCCAGAGCCTCCCGACCGTTCTTGGCCGTGCCCACCACTCTCACCGTATTATCGGACTCCAGGGCCTCCTTCAGCATCTTGCACATCAAGGCCGAATCGTCAACAGTAATCACCCTGGTCAGACCAGCCATTTTATCGCCATCCGACTTTGTCTTGGGGGCTTGTTCCGATGGGCCGGCGCCACCGAGAATCTCGTCGATATCGGCCAGTTGAGCTAAAGTCGAGGCTGACGGCTCTTCGCTCCATCCCTTATCATTCTCGTCCAGGTCTTGTTCATCAAGCCGGCGGGTGGCTTCAATAATCAGGAACATCCAGTTCTTGTCTATGGATGGCGCCCCAGACCAGGGTTTGATCAGCGTTTCAAACTTGCCGCGGCGCCACGACAGAATGTCGTACAGGGCATCTTCACCCACTAATTTTTCACCGGTATAGGCATGGATGACCGCGCCGTTCTGGATAAAGATGAATCCTTGCCTTTCCCGGTCCGACACTTGAATAGTCATGGTCATCTCGGCCAGGCAGGTCATCTGGATCAGGTCGGGTAAACTAATATTTTTAAATGTACCGTCAAAACCCTTATGTTGAGTCATCGGATCAAGTTCCAACCTTCGCCAGGATCGCTTTGGGGCTACTCATTTTTAGCAAGTATTTCCGCGGCCAGGCGCAGATACGCCTGAGCTCCCGGGCTAGAAATATCAAACATAATAATTGGGCGCCCGTGATGAGGGATCTCGGACAACCGTTCGTCTCTGGGGATGATTGTTTGGTAGACTTTGTCCCGGAGCATGGCCCTGAATTGTTCAATAATTTTTTCGGTTAATGAGGCCCGCGGGTTGACCATTGTCAGCAAAAAACCGGCTATCTTCAGGGCTGGATTGTATTTGTCCTTAACCATCTTAGCTGTTCGGGAGACCCGGCCAACGGTACTGATGGAGAATAATTCACATTGCACCGGGGTCAGGAAAGAATCGGCCGCGATCAAACCGGATATGGTTAACGGCCCCATGGATGGGGGACAATCTATGAAGACGTAGTCGTACCGACCGGCCACAGACTTAAGAGCATTCTTTTGAAATTGAAGATTGGTCCTGACATGCTCCTCCAGGCGGGCCTCCTCTTCCTGGATCAGAACATTGCAGGTTACTACGTCCAAATACTCCAGCGCGGTTTTCCGAATAGCCTCCTCAAGATAAGCTTCGCCCATAAAGACATTGTAAAGCCCCATCCGGCGTGAGTTCTTGGCCAAACCAAATGAGGCGGCCAGACCGCATTGAGTGTCGTTGCCGACCAGCAGCACCCGTTTTTCCAGAGCAGCCAGGCTGGCCCCCAGATTGACCGTGGTGGTGGTCTTGCCTACGCCGCCTTTTTGGTTGATGATACTAATGATTGTGGCCACAATTAAATTTTGCCTTACGGGTTACGGGTTGCGTGATGCTGGTTACTTGGTGTTGGTTGCGTGTTCTGTGTTGCCGGTTATTGGAGCCGGGGCATCTGCCGGCTTTTCTCTTTGGTCTTGAACACGTTGACTAAGGCATTGACGTCGATGATGAGCGAGATTCTGCCGTCACCCAGGACGGTCGCCCCGGAAAAACTCTGATTATCGTAAGGCAACTCTCCCAATGGTTTAATCACCACTTCCCATTGTCCAATGAACTCATCCACGACTAGTCCCACTTCCTTGAATCCGGCAGAGGTAATGACGACGAAAGCTTTTTCCGGAAAACCGCCGCCGTTATTCAGATGGAACTCCTGGGCCAGATAGATCAGCGGGATGGTTGTATCTCTCAGGTGGATTACCTCAACACCCTCGATTCGCTTGATGTCTTCTCGATTAATTCGAATCGTTTCATCAACCGCACTTAACGGAATAGTAAACACATCATTTTTGACCTGGACCACCAAAGCCTGAATTATGGCCAGGGTGAGGGGGATTCTGATAATGAACCTGGTCCCGACATTAGGGGTGGTAAAAACCTCAATGTCTCCACCTAATCTCTTCACATTTTCCTTGACCACGTCCATCCCGACACCGCGGCCGGCGGCCTGACTAACGACTTTAGCTGCCGAAATACCTGGGATAAAGATGTAGTCGATCAGATCTTTCGAGCTGAGTTTCTTGGCTTCGGTAGCTGAAATCAGCCGCTTCTTGACTACAGCCGTCCGGATAGCCTCGGTGTCGATACCGTGCCCATCATCCTGGACTTCAATGACCACATGGTTGGATTCGTGATAGGCCTGGAGTGTGACCTGACCGGTCTCAGGTTTTCCCAGTTTTTTCCGTTGGGCCGGCGTCTCTAAGCCGTGGACCAGGCAATTGCGCAGAATATGGGCCAGCGGGTCGGACATCTGCTCCACCACTCGCTTATCCAATTCAGTGTCTTCGCCGACTATTTTGAGGGTTACGTCTTTCCCCAAGTCCGCGGCCTGATCTCGGACCAACCGACGAAACCGGTTGAATAAAATTCCCACCTGGACCATTCGAATTTTCATTACTTCCGTTTGCAGGTCGCCCGTGACCCGGCCCAGGGAGATGGATGACTCCGAAAGCTTAAAGTTAATATCGCGAAATTCTTTAACTTCTTGTTTGTCTAATTTCCCGGCGCCAATCAAACCCTGGATAATATCTTTAAGGTCCCTGGTAAGATGGGCTAAACTCGACCGGGTCACTACCAATTCGCCGACCCGGTCCAGTAGCGTGTCCACTTTGAGGGTGTCCACCCGCAGCGTGGTGGTGATTTTGGATTCAGCGGCCGCCTCTGTTTGCGGCCAGGGTCCGGTTTCTTCAGCCGGCTCCTCATACGTATCGGCCACGGTGGTCGGTTCCTGGTCGGGAGTGGGGGCCCTTTCTTCCGGGGCGGTAATGGCGGCCAAGGGGATCGTTGTCTCTACATCGGCATGAGGTGCTTTAGTTGGGCCGGGTGAAATCCCGATGTCATCCAAGGCATCAAAAATCAAATCCACGTTGGAAACCAGCCGTTCAATTTCCTCTTCCGTGGTTTCTGCCATTTCTTTAGCCATCACAGGTTGTTCGGCCCGGAGAGGCCCTTAATGGGCAGGGTATCGGCTAAGGAATCGAATACGCTATCCACGCCTGAAACCAGCCGTTCGATTTCATCCTCCGCCGGGCCATCTAGAGCCGTTTCCTTTGACTAGGTGGTGAAAATCTCGGTTTCTAAGGCATCGGAGGCTTCTGGGGCCAGCACTTCATCTATCGAGAAAACAGGCCGCAATTGCGGTAAGGCGCCAAAGATTTGTCGAAAATAATCGACAAACATACCCGTCGGGTCAAATTTTGAAGCAGAGGCTGAGTCGGCATAGGGGGCGAGTTCCTTTTTCCAGGATTCGAGAATCCCGGCCATCTGGTCGTAGCCCATGTAATTGGACGAAGTCAGCATCTTGTCCACGGCCTCGGCGCATTCTCCGAGAGCTTCTGCGCCGACCACGCCCTGTTTGAATAACAGGAGGTTTTCTTTGATCAATTCTAGCTGTTCCCGGGTGGCATCAAAAAATATACCAAAGAGTTCCGGATCATAGTCCTCTTCAATTTCTCCCTCTGCAATTTCCGATAGGCCGGTTCTGGGAGCGGCTTCAACCTGCTCCTGATGCTCCGGAAAGACGAGACTCGGTTTGAGTTGTTCCGCAGGTAACGGGACATAGAATTCTTCAAGGGGAAAATCACCTTCTAACTGCGGCAGAAAGCGAACTATGCCTTCAAAAAGACGCTGCAATAGGTCAGTCGACGCGGAGCCGGGCGCAGCCGAAAAGTCTTGGCACGTTTCCAAATCCGCCGCCCAAGATTCCAGAAAGGACAATAACCGGACATAGTCCATGTACTTGGCCGAGGTGATCAATTTGGCCGCGGTAGCTAAACACTCCTCCCGGATTGAATCCTCACCGGCGCCTTGCCGCAGGAGCAGGAACTTTTCTTTGATGCCCCCCAAATGTTCCCTGGCTGAATTTAGAAATATCCCGAAGAGTTCCGGGTCGTAATCATCTTCTAAGATCGCTTCGGGTGGTTCAGCTCTTGGGGCTGAGATTTCTTCCGGAAGCTCCAGCTCGGATTGGTCTGTAACCCTCACTTCAGGGGGACTGGTCAGTTCCTCAAGCGGCTCTTCTTGGTCGAATTCCTCGACCAGCCTGATATCTTCCTCATCTATTGGCAAAGTCAAGATCCCGGCGTCCCGGTCTGACACGGCCACCGTTTCTTCCTGATAGAGTGGTTCCTCAATGAAGGCGTCCTCTGCTTCCGACTCTAAGGCGCCGTGGTCGAATACCTCATCTTCGAGAACAAAGGCCACCTGGGGTAATACATGGATAATTCTATTGAAATAACCGTTTAGGAGGTCCCCGAAGACGTCACTGGATTTGACGGTCAGGGCCTGGAAGGCACCCAGATCAGCCTTCCATGAAGTAAGGATAGGTACAAGCTGGACCTGGTCGGACTCATGGGCCAGAGAGAGCAATGGGTCAAGTGAAGCAAGACAATCAGCCACCGTCTCTTCCTCGATCTCGCCCGGCCTGGCGTGAAGCTTATCCTTGAGCAGTTCCAGATGTTCTTTGACGGCGCTGATAACGGCCTCAACCGGTAGTGGTTCGGGCGCTCTATGGGCCACTTTTTCGGAAGGTGCGATCTGGTCTGACTCTTCCTTCTCGGCGCTTTCTGCCTCGCCCCAGTCGGGCCATTCGACGTCATCGGAGGCCAGCCCTGGTTCGGCGACTTGAGTCGGTTCGGACTCAGCCTCGGACGGTGGTTGCTCCGTCAAATCGGGAGCGGTCGGAACGGGGCGTGGACCCATATGGAAAGAATCCAGGAATTCGTTCAGTTCTTCGGGTAAGCTGAGCCTGACATCAATGAAGAGTTGTTCCAAATCTTCAATTTCGAGCCGGGTCACCTCCCGGACGTCTTCGGCCATGAAATTAGCGTATGACAATAAATCCTTAAATGCTGATCCCAGCTCTTCCCGACCAGCCTGTTTGGCCAGATCGATCAACGCGGTGGCGGCCTCGATGATGGTCTGGATAGACTCTGGTTCCGCTCCTTCCGTTTCGATTTGGCGGAGCATCCGGGAGATTGATTCCAGCGGGCCGGCCGTCTGGTGGATAAAGGTCTTTTCGAGTGTCTCCCTCTGAGTCTCAATGGCTTCTTTGGGATGTTCGGTTTGGGAGGAGTCGGGGAGAGTCTGATCTAATTGGCCGGCCTCGGTTTCCGGCAACAAGATTCGGAGTTCTTCGGGGAGGGTGTCTCTGACCGCGCAGGTCAGTCGTCTGATCTCTTCAATCTCCAATTCGGCGACATCATGGAGGTCGGCAGACATGAATTTAATATATGAAAACAAATCCTTGAGAGCGGAAAGCAGGTCCTCCCGGGATATATCCTTGGTTAGTTTAATCAGTTCCGAGGTGGTATCGAGGAGAGATTTAGCTGATTCTAAAGTGATACCAGAAGCTTCCATCCCGCGGAGCAGCCTAAAAATAGCGGCTGTCAGGGCCTTTGAGCCGGTCTCAAGATCGGCGGTTTCCGGGACGCGATCCGGATCGGCAGTTACCCTTGGGGAACCGGAAGGCAGGGCCGGAGCATCTACCTTTGGACTGGTCACCTCTTTGATCAAGCCAGTTATCTCGGAGGTAGAGGATTTCTCTTCACGGTAGTTTCTTATTTCACCAATTAGTTTACTTAATCGGTCGGTGGCCTTAAATAGGAGAGAGATCAGGTCGGCAGAGACGGCGATTCTATTTTGACGAACCAGTTCCAGCAGGCTTTCGATTTGATGAGAGAGATCACCCATTCCGGCCAAGCCAATATAGTTGGCTAATCCTTTGATGCTGTGGAAACTCCTAAATAATTCATCAACAATCGCCGTATTGGTGGGTTCGCGCTCCAATCGAATGAGGTTAGGTTCGATTTCGCCCAAGTGCTCTTCAGCTTCAACAACAAAATCGTCTAGATATTCCTGACTGAGCATGGTTCCTCTTTCTTACCGCCTCAATTGGTGTTAAGGTGGACCGAAATTGAAATGATACCGGTAATCCCACCTGGAAGCCGTCACTCTTCCGGGATAATCGAGCTATCGACTACTTTTTCGCCATCAAACACGACATCGTAGAAATCAAAGCTTTTTACAATGCTGACCAGTTCGTTCATATCTGTAACGATCATCTCAAATTCCGGTACCAACTCCGGGCAGATGTCACAATGCTCAACGTCATCCACAATCTTTGCGATGTTAGCCACAGATTTCATATTGCGGCTACTGATTACCCCCACAAGTAGCAGAACCTCCTGGAGGTTAGCGGCCAAATCATTTATAACTTCCCCCAACTGCCCCAGTTCATCATGGGACCGGACTGGAACGGTGGCTCCCAGATGTCCATTGGCAATCAATTTTCCGGCATTGACCATTCCGTCAAGGGGTTGCACAATATCCCGAATGAAAAAGCGAAGGGTCGCGATAACACAGACAATAACAATGGCGACCACGAAAAGCATCCGGTGCTGTAATTTCTTTAATGGAGCGAATACATAATTGAGATCAATTCGATCAGAGGCATCCCCGGTGAGGGACAGGCTTTTGACGATATTGGATTTGATGGCTTCCTGCACCCTACGGCCACCAACTTCATAAATCAACTCCAGGCTGACACAGAGACAAACAAAAACGATCAAAAAAAAATAGATCAATAGCTTTTGGCGCAACCGAGAAGACCGGAACAAAGCAAAATGCGACCCATTCCGCGGCTGATTGGTGGATTTTTCTTTATAATCGTCCAAACCAGTGTCCTTGTCCCAAATGTTTCAAGCTGTCTTCTCGAATAACCGGGGTAGCCCAGAGGACGGGCGTGCTGGGCAAAATCCAACAACCGAACAAATCAGCACATAGTTTCTCTTACAATCTCTGCCAGTTGTTTAAGGTCCTTTTTGTTGATAAACCCCTTAGCTCCAATTCGTTTCGCTTCTTCACGATACCTTTCGTCCTCTAATATGGTCAAAAAGATGACTCGCGCCTCGGGATCATAATTGAGAATCTCCCTGGTCGCAGTAAGACCATCCTTCTCCCGCATTGTTATGTCCATGGTCACCAGATCGGGCCGTAACTGTTTATATAATTCTATGGCCGCGTTGCCGCTTTTCGCGTCGCCTACGACCTGGTAGCCTTCTGCTTCCAGAGACTCCGTGATCCGTTTACGCATAAACTGAGAATCATCTACCACCAGAATACGTTTACTCATGTTGTTCCTTTACTACCGGCAACAATTGCTGGAACAAATACCACAATGTTCAAGATTAATTGTCCTAACTATAAGGTTGAAGATAGCCCTGGTTGTTTTTTGGGTTTTAACGACTCTCGGGGATCTTAAATTGCCCAATGATTTCCACCAGGCTGTTAGTGAATATCGTCAATTCTTCGGCCATCTTCAAGGAATTATCCGCCCGTTCGGCATTCTTGGCGGCCACCTCGGCCATAGTTTCGATTATTGCTCTTAGTTCGGTGGATCTGCCGGTCTGCTTAGTGGTCATCTCCACAATCCCGCCGGCGTGATCACTAACGCGACCCATCTCCTTGAGGATATTCTCGGCATCAGTTACCTGGGACGAGGAGACGGTGTGGATCCCATCAGACAGACCACGCAGCTTCATCATGGCCGTTTCCGCCAGCTCCCGCCGCTGGACCTGTTCGACCGCTAATCTGGTGATATCTACGGCCAGTGACTTCAGTATCTCCATGGTCTCTAAAATCTCTTTGATACCCTTGGCCTGATCAATTGAGGCCATGGATATGTCGGATATAAGAAGGCTGGTTCTATCTATCGACTCCACAATTCGGGACAAGGTCTGCCGATTTTCCTCGGCCAACAAAGAACCGTCGGCCACCTTCTGGTTACAGTCTTCGATTAATCCGGCAATCTCCCTGGTTGAGTCGGCTGTCCGTTCCGCCAGTCGGCGGACCTTATCGGCCACTACGGCAAACCCGCGTCCATACTCTCCGGCCCGGGCGGCTTCGATCGCGGCGTTGAGCGCCAGCAGGTTGGTTTGTTCCGCAATATCGGAAATGACCTCGATGATTTCGTTCACCTGGTTCGTGGATTCGGCCACGTTTTTCATTCCTTCGACCACTCGGAGGGCGGCCTGGCCACCGTCGTGGGCCAATTGTGAGCCGGTGCGGGCTTGTTGAGCAGAATCAACAACGTTCTTAGACACGTCGTTGGTCGACTCAGCTAACTGGCTAACCAATTGAGCCGTGTTGGTGGACGCGGAGGTTTGTTTTTCCGAGTTGGATGAAATGGCCCGGGCCAACTCGCCCATGGCCGCGACTACGGTAAACGCTTCTTGGGCCTGTTCCAATTGGGTCTGGGCTTTTTTCGAGACTTCCTGAATGGATAAAGCCATTTCAGAGACATCTTTGGATGTCCGGTCT
>JADFYC010000190.1 GCA_015233295.1 Deltaproteobacteria bacterium
CCAACGGCGAGGACCATGCCCTGTTGCGGTTTTTCCTTGGCGCTTTCGGGAATGATAATTCCGCCCTTGGATATTCCTTCATTTTCAAGTCGCTTAACGATAAGGCGATCATGGAGAGGTCGAAGCTTCATAAAGAATTCCTCCTTGAGAAAAGTTCAAAAAATCTACTTACCGGCTTCATAGCCGAAAAGTCAGTCTGTTAATCTGGTTAATCTGGAGTGAGATATTATTGACTTGCTTGGGTCTTATGTATAATCATCGCTGCGGCCATTGTCAATAGCACCGGGAAGGGGAATTGTGACCCGCCCCGTCACTCCGCTCTCTCCTGTCCCTGGCGTCTCCGGATCCTGTGAACAGTCATAATTATCTCTTTTCGATAAGACCTAGGACAAGCACATGTCAAGATTTCTCGCTTCGCTCGAAATGACAAAGAGGCCGGGCTCAACACCTTTCACACCATTATTACTTCGGATGCTGTCATTTCGAGCAAAGCGAGAAATCTTACCGTCTTTATGCCATTCCGAAGGAACGTGACGAGGAACAGGTACGTTCAAAATAGCCAATATAGACCATGTGCCGAGTATATCATAATTTTAACACTGAAAAAATTGACCTGGCCCTTTGGAGCATCATTTTTGGCTTGAACTAATTACCGTTGTGTGTGAAAAATACGACGGTAAAAAATGTAACTACCGCGGCCAAAACTTGGCGTCATGACCAGCCTCGAACGCACTTCCTGAAGCCGTTAAAAAAAAGCATCTGTCCCCGGAATACCAGGCCGGGCCTTAGTTGAAGGCTCGCGGCCAATTTAATTAATTGAATAACACCGGCCCATGTGGTAAAAATGGGTGTTGGCGGGCAGGCATGACACATCCAGGCCGAAAGGTGAAAGATCATTACTTCTATCAAGCTAAACGGGAAGGGTTCCCGGCCCGCTCGGTATATAAGCTGAAGGAGATAGATCAACGCCACCGATTGTTCAAGCCGGGAGACGCGGTCTTGGACTTAGGCGCTTCTCCCGGTTCCTGGTTACTATTTGCCAGTCAGGCGGTAGGTCCCCGCGGCAAAGTCACCGGCGTGGATCTCAAGCCGTTGTCAGGCCCGGTTCCAGCTAATGCCCGGTTCATTTTGGCCGACATCTTCACGTTGGGCCTGGAAGATTTGGGTCCACCCACCGGCGGCTTTGATATCGTGTTAAGTGACATGGCCCCACAAACGACTGGAATAAAAATCACCGATGCCACCCGGTCCTACGAACTGGCCCACACGGCTTTAATGGTGGCCCTGAAGCATTTGAAGGAGGGAGGCCATTTTGTCGCCAAAATTTTTCAAGGACCGGATTTCCCTAATTTTCTAGCTGAAGTCAAGAAGGCTTACCGGACGGTTAAGGCCTTCAAGCCCGACTCGACCCGGCGGGAGAGCAAAGAAGTGTTCGTCGTCGCTCTGGACAAAAAGAGGCTCTCAGAATAATTCACAAAATATCTGTTTATCACTAAAACAACAAAACGAATTCACTCGTTAAACCATTCTTAGGAGGTTATTTTAATGTCAGGACATTCCAAATGGAGCACTATTAAGCACAAAAAAGGAGCCGCGGACGCCAGGCGGGGAAAGATTTTCAGCAAAATAATTAAAGAAATTACGGTGGCCGCCCGGATCGGCGGCGGTGACTTGACCGGCAATTCCCGGTTGCGATCAGCCGTTGCGGCAGCCAAGGCCGAAAACATGCCCAAAGACAACATTGATCGGGCGATCAAAAAAGGTACCGGCGAAATAGAAGGTGTGACCTACGAAGAATCCACATACGAAGGTTACGGTCCGGGCGGCGCGGCCGTCTTGGTCGAGATTATGACCGACAATAAGAACCGGACCGTGGCCGATATCCGCCATATCTTCGCCAAACACTCCGGAAACCTGGGTGAAGCCGGCTGTGTCGCCTGGATGTTCGATAAAAAAGGTCTGTTCATTTTTGATAAGAAGACCGTGGGCGAAGACCAACTGATGGAAATGGCCCTGGACGCCGGGGCGGAAGACGTCACCGCTGAAAATGGGGAATTCGAAGTGGTGTGCAGTCCGGAGTCCTATGAAGCGATCAAAGATATCTTCGATAACCAGGGTCTGAAATATGAAATGGCTCAAGTAACTATGGTTCCGAGAACGACCGTCGAATTGACCGGTAAACAAGCTGAGCAAATGCTTAAGATGATGGAAAAGTTGGAAGACCACGACGACGTCCAAAACGTTTATTCCAATTTTGACATTTCCGACGAAGAGATGGAAGCCCTTGGTCAGAACTAGAGCCCTGGGCATTGACCCGGGATCTCGGGTGACCGGTTTTGGGGTGGTAGAACAGCGAGGATATGATCTGGTCTATATTGGTAGCGGCCGGTTGGCGCCTGGAGATGCCCTCCCCTTTCCGGCCAGGTTAAAGATGATCTACCAGGGGCTGGGAGAGGCCATTGACCAGTATCGGCCGACCGAAGCCGCGGTAGAAGACCTGTTTTTCGCCAAGAATGCCAAGAGTGCGTTGATCCTGGGCCATGCCCGAGGGGTGTGCCTGTTGGCCGCGGAAAATTCCGGTTTGCCCATATTTGAGTATTCACCTAGGCAAATCAAGCAAAGCGTCGTGGGTTACGGCGCGGCGGCCAAGGAGCAGGTCCAGGAGATGGTCCGGTTGCTGCTGGGGCTTCCGGAGCGGCTGCCCAAAGACACCTCTGATGCCCTGGCTACGGCCATTTGCCACTTGCACACCCAGGGCAGCACGGCACTTCGGAACGGCCTCATGGATCGGGCCGGCCCCAACAAGGACCTGGAACTATGATTGCCCTGCTCAGGGGAACGATTTATTTTAAATCAGTGGAGTATGTCATCCTCGATGTAGCCGGCGTCGGGTACCGGGTGTTTACCCCGCTATCCTCTTTTTACCATCTACCTCCGGTTGGAACAAGCGCCGAATTGAATATTTACACCGTGGTCAGAGACGACGCCATTCTTTTGTACGGTTTCTTGACCTTGGAAGAAAAAGAAGTCTTCTTAAGACTCATTTCCATCACCGGGATCGGACCCAAGCTGGCCGCCAATATCCTCTCCGGGATTGCCGTGCCGGAATTGAAACGGGCCATTTCTTCTGGAAACCTGGACCGGATCAAGGCCATCCCTGGAGTGGGGAAAAAGACCTCCGAACGAATTATTTTGGAATTAAAAGATAAAATAGATATTCCCGCCTTGCCGGCAGAAATCATCGCGGCCGGCTCGGACAGGTCCGCGGTAGTGGACGATGTCGCCTCCGCCTTGGAAAACTTGGGCTATAAACCGCCGATAGCCAAGATCGCGGTGCAGCGGGCCCTTAAAGACCTGGGGGCGGCGGAGTTCACTCTGGAAGAATTGTTGAAGAAGGCGCTGTTGAGTCTGTCAAAAAATTAACCATCCTTAAGACCCTGGTGAGACGTTGGCCGTGCTGAGACAACTCGCTGCAATACCCCTGACCGACAAAGACCGCCAAACCGTAGTCACAGCCGCCGGAATCCTCAAGGAACGTTTTCCCGTGGATGAGGTTATCCTTTATGGGTCCAAGGCCCGAGGTGATGACCATGCGGATTCAGATATTGATCTTTTGATCATCACTTCTCGGCCCATCCTATGGCGGGAACGGAAATCAATTGTCGCGGCCCTATTTGACCTCGGCCTAGCCAACGATACCATCATCAGCATCTTGACCGTTCCACTGGCGGATTGGACGGCCGGAGCGTTTCGGCAGACGGCGATTTATCGAGAAATCCGACGGGACGGGGTGCCGGCCACATGAACTACCAGACCAGGGAACGGTCAGGGGATCAAGATATCTTCACCAACCACTGGCTTGCCAAAGCCCACCAGGCTCTTGCATCTGCCGTGACCAACCAACAACATAACCGGATGTCGAATGCCGTGCGAGATATCTACTTTGCCTGTTTCAGCGCCGTCACTGCCGTCTTCATGAATGAAGGAAAGATATTTCAGAAGGATTCCGCCCTGCGGTCCGCCTTCCAGCGGGAGATGATAAAAACAGGGCGAGTTGATCCCGTCTGGGGTCCTTTTCTGGACTGGGTGTTCCACAATATGCAGCAAATAGATTATCAACCCATGGCCCGGTTCGAACCGGATCTGGTCCAGGAACTTCTGGAAAAAGCTGAATGTTTTTCAAGTGATATGGAAACTCTCCTGGAGGTCCCGAATTCCTCATTCCAGTCACCGGAATCAATGGTTATCAGTAACACCGGCTCCCCAACGACCTTAACCGGTTGAGTTAGCCTGTATATGTTCGGTAGACCATTCAATCAAATTCACGCCCTACCCTAAAACTGACAAGGAGGATGACAATGAAGAAGTTCGGAACAACTTTACTTGCGGCCGGTGCTATTTTGTTATGCCTGCTGGGCAGTTCCTTTGCCGGACCCACTGATGACCCTGTAATCCAGTATCGAGAGAAGAACCAAGAAAAAAGAATTCAACAAGGGGTAAAAAGTGGTGAATTGACTCCAAAAGAAGCCGGAAAATTAGAAAGAGAACAGGCCCGAATTAAGCAGACCGAGTCAAGAATGAAGGCCGACGGTAAACTGACCAAGAAAGAAAGAGCCAGACTTCAACGCAAAGAGAACAAGGCGAGCGCCCATATTTATAATAAAAAGCACAACCAGAAGAAGGCGAAAGTCAACTAGCCGGACGAAAATTAAACCGAACGTCCTCACGGCCAACCTGAGAGGTTGTGTGTTTCAATCTAATTAAATAATACTACTCACATCTTTACAGTATTGGTGAAAAATGGATCAAGAACGGTTGGTGGAACCGGAGAAACAGGACGAAGAAGCAGGCCTCGAACCCGGATTACGCCCGTCCAAACTAGATGAATACATCGGACAGGATGAGGTTAAGACCAACCTGAGCGTCTTTATTCAAGCCGCCAAGATGCGGTCCGAACCCCTGGATCATGTCTTGTTTCACGGCCATCCTGGGTTGGGCAAGACGACGTTGGCCTATATCATGGCCAATGAACTGGGTGTGGACATTCGATCGACCTCCGGCCCGGTGCTGGAACGGCCCGGTGATCTGGCCGCCATCCTGACCAATCTCAAAGCCCACGATATTTTGTTCATTGATGAAATTCACCGCCTCAACCACGTGGTGGAAGAGATCATGTATCCCGCCATGGAGGATTTCAAGCTAGATATTATCATCGGCCAGGGACCGGCGGCCAGGTCCATCCGGATCGACCTCCCCCGGTTTACCCTGGTCGGGGCCACCACCCGGGCCGGGATGCTCACTGCGCCTTTGCGGGACCGGTTCGGGGTGGTGCTGCGGGTGGAGTTTTATAAACCCGGCGAGCTGAAAACGATCTTGCTCCGGTCCGCCCAGGTTCTTAAGATTAAGTTGACCGACGACGGAGCCGAAGAAATCGCCCGCAGATCCCGAGGCACCCCTCGGATCGCCAACCGCCTGTTGCGCCGGGTGCGTGACTTCGCCGAGGTCATGGCCGATGGGATCATCACTCGAAAAGTGGCGGCCGGCGGGTTGACCATGCTTGAGGTGGACGAGTCGGGTTTTGACAAAATGGACCGGCACATCCTCTTAACGATCATGGACAAGTTCGAAGGCGGCCCGGTCGGACTGGACACGGTGGCCACCGCTGTCAGCGAAGACCGCGACACGATCGAGGAAGTCTATGAACCGTTTTTGATCCAGTGCGGCTTTATCAAAAGAACCCCCAGGGGCCGGGTCCTGACTCAAATCGCCTATAATTACTTTGGCCGGACCGCTCCGTGCTCCTATCAGAACAGCCTTTTCGGGCCGGGATGATTCATTGGTTTCAACGCCTCACTCCTTTTCAGTTGTCCTCCCACTATTGTCAGGCACTACACTACGCCTAAGTTTAAATTCCCCTTATGATGGTACCGCTAAGATTCAGAAGATCATATAAGCCAATGATTTTGTGTAGCTCATTCGGCCTTGGTTTACCTCTTTGCTGAATATCAACACATTGACTTCATACCAAACTTGTTGATACAAGCCATCACCCTGATTGAGCCGCCGTCCGTACCCGCCGCTCGATATCCTCAGCCTAACATCATATCCGTTCCTATAACATACAAAAACGTCTTTTTTAGGAATCTTTCCTATTTTATCCCTATGATTTAGTGGTTTATCCTCTATATTATTTGTCCTGTCACAAAATTTCGCATGACATGAGAGGGAACATGTGATATATGTTTTCGCTTATTTATGACTGTCGTCAGGAGCATTAACATCATTTCGGCCTAAACCAGTTATTTGTATGACAAAACAATACCATACATCCATGATTGCTTAGCTGCGCCATGTGCATGTGCAATGAGAAAAAGCGAGGGAACATCAGCCTCCCCGCAAGCAGTATATGAACATTCCATTGTAAGCTGAATTAATTCATAAGATTATGCGGATGCCCCGCAGCCACTGAAACTTTGCACTGAATAGTTTCGTCTTTGGCCCCAGGGCCTATAACCGGATGCAGGAGAAAGGACTGTATATGACAGCAGGATTTACAAAGTTGAAGAACATGAGTCTCTGGATAAAAATCGTGATTCCGATTGTGGCTATAACATCCATTGGTATGATCATTTCTTCCGTTATTCTCTATTCTTCGTTTCTCGGTCTACTTACAGAAAAGGAGAAAAGCAAGATCGTCCACATCTCCCACCTCGGCACTGATCAACTCCGAAGATGGAACAATGGAATGCTTCAGCAGGTGGAAGATTGGAGTCGTTCCGACCGAATCCGGACGGCCATTCAGAAAAAGGAAAATACCGTAGACGGCGATAAGATGATGGCAGAACTCGCCGCCGGGACGACCCCAAAAGGCAAGAGTCAATATGCCCGGATTGATCTCATCAAGGATGACAAACTTTTTGCAACGTCTACTACATCCAAAAATGATTCCCTCAGCTTTCAAAACGACAGCATGCGAGCCTACTACAAAACGGCT
>JADFYC010000191.1:0-6335 GCA_015233295.1 Deltaproteobacteria bacterium
AACGTTAATTATAGCCATGTCAAGTATGATTATTTTATCTTGTGAGTCACCCCATGTCAAATTAAGTAATTCGAGTTATGACCATCCAATTGGTAGCATTAGATAATCAGAATTTAAAGATGAAAAAACGAATCATGATTTATCCCTCGTCCATCACAAATGGGGGCAAACGGCCATAAAACATCATGACGCAATTGTGTCCCGCACTGCCGGAGGGAAGAGCGCCAGGCTATAACTAGCGGCCCTTGATCGTCATCGGAATGCCGGAGACCAGCAACACCACCCGGTCCGCCGCCGCGGCCAACAACTGGTTGGCCATCCCGGCCAAATCGCGGAAACGCCGGGCCAAGGGATTATCCGGGACTATCCCCCAGCCCACCTCATTGGTCACCAACGCCACTGGACAGGCGGCCCGGGCCAGGCAACCGACCAGCGCATTAACCCGGTCTCGGATCTGATCATCAGACAGATCAGCCATAATCAGGTTGCTGAGCCAGATAGTCACGCAATCCATCAGAATAACGCCGGTCTGATCGTGGTGACGGTTGATCACCTTGACTGGATCCAGGGTCTCCTCGACAGTGGTCCAATCGGAACCACGCTCGGCTTGATGCTTCTTGACCCGGTCCCGCATTTCATCGTCCCAGGCCGCGGCCGTGGCCAAAAAAAGGCGCCGGACACTTTGTTGCTCAGCCCAGTCTTGAGCGAACCGGCTTTTGCCGCAGCGGCAGCCACCGGTGACTAACAGCATCTGTATTTTATTTTCAGGTATCGACAAGTTCCTTCATCCTCTTTAGCGTCGTCGGCCAATCTCCTAATGGTCCAATCTCAAGTTACACAATTCCTTTCAGATTATCCCGGCCTGGCCATTAATCCGGCCTTGATCTTGACGATCCTGGCAAAAGACTTTCTGATGCGATCCGTAGAGACGCGGCCGTCAGCCACGGCGTTGAGCAAGACATCCTTGACCTTGTCCGGAATCTGTGGGTCGGGAGCGAAGTAATTGGAAAACAGGAGGATATCATTCCCGGCATTAACAGCCTGGACAATAACTGTCTCCAGATCAAAATATTGAGCTATGGCCCCCATCTGGAGATCATCACTGATGACCACACCGTCATATAGACCGGTCTGCCGCAATAGTCCGTTTATCGTCCCAGGAGAAAGCGAGGCCGGATAAACAGGATCGAGATTACGGTTGAAGGTGTGCGCCACCATGACCATATCCGCCCCTCCCGGCCCGGACAATCGGAAGAACGGCTCCAGCTCGATAGGGTTCCAGGTATCGGTCACATCGACAAACCCCAGGTGGGTATCCCCGGTGGCGCTGCCGTGCCCTGGAAAGTGTTTCAAAGTGCACAGGACGCCCTGGCTATGATGGGCTGAGATCACGGCTAAGGCATAGGCGATGACCTGCTCCGGGTCGGCCCCGAAACTCCGTTCCAGTTTCCCGATGGCGGGTGATTCCGGATTCCGATTTAAGTCCACGACCGGGGCAAAATTCAAGTTGAACCCGGCTTGCTGGACCATGGCGGCCAGATCGCGATAATAATCCCGGGCTTGCCCAGGGGCCATCTGCTCCGCCACCTTTTGAGCCGACAAGAAATCTTTGAATCCATTGGCGCTGTTCAATCGTTGAACCTTGCCGCCCTCTTGATCCAGACTGACCAGGACCGGATAAGGGGCCCGCGCCTGGCCGATGGCCCTGGTCAAGGCTTCTACCTGCGGCTGGTTGTCAATGTTAAACCGGTAAAAAACCACTCCGCCAAGGTGACCTGTCTCCAATTGTTGGACGATCAACCTGGGCCAGTCCTCATTGGGGTCGGTACCGCGAAACCCGACCATGGTCATCTGTCCGATCATAGTCTCTAAGGAGACGTCTGAGTTGTTATCGGAGCCGCCACAGCCGACGGTTATTACCATTAGAGAGAACATTATAACTAGGTAAATTACCTTTAACATATTAAAGCCCCTTTTTTAAGAAGCGCGTCATATCCACGTCAGGCGTTGAGAATCAAACAAATATCATTCTTCATACTTGGGCCATTGACTTTAACCTTCCTCAATCGTCGTCTTTCCGGTGTCCAGGCCGTAGGCTTTGATTTTTTTGTGCAGGTGACTTCTTTCTAAACCGATGACCTCGGCGGTTTGGGACACATTATAATGATTCTCGGCCAATTTTTCGGCGATGAAAGCTCGTTCGAAATGACTTCGGGCGTCTTTGAAGGTAGTGAAGTGAAGCGATTCCGGAAATTCCGCCGGGGCGGGGGTGCGGCCGATGGGCGGGGGCACATGACCGGCCACTATGGTCCGGCCGGGAGTCATAATGACTAGCCGTTCCACGAAGTTTTTGAGTTCTCTGACGTTACCGGGCCAGGGGTGATTAAGTAGCAGGTCTAAGGCCTCGGGCGTCAACTGTTTCACCG
This sequence comes from Deltaproteobacteria bacterium, assembly GCA_015233295.1. GTDB lineage: Bacteria > Desulfobacterota > JADFXK01 > JADFXK01 > JADFXK01 > JADFXK01. The sequence continues at coordinate 2,427 of JADFYC010000191.1, forward strand.
GCGTCTTAATTTTATAGGAATATTCTTCCAGGAATTCCTGGACCAGGGCGGGAATATCTTCCTTTCTCTGGCGCAGCGGTGGGACTAGAATGGGGATGACGTTTAATCGGTAGTATAAATCTTCCCGGAAGGTGCGGTGGATGATTTCTTCTTCCAAGTTCTTATTCGTGGCCGCGATCACCCGGACGTCCACTTTGATAGTCTTGGCCCCACCGACCCTCTCAAACCTTTGTTCCTGAAGTATCCGGAGGATCTTAGATTGGGTCTTGAGACTCATGTCCGCAATCTCATCCAGAAACAAGGTCCCCTCATTGGCTAAGTCGAACTTGCCCCGGCGGCGGGTTGCGGCTCCGGTGAAGGCACCTTTTTCATGGCCGAACAGTTCGCTTTCGATCAACTCCTCGGGTATGGCCGCGCAATTGACATCAATAAATGGTTTCTGCGCTCGTTTACTCAGCCGATGAATGGACCTGGCCACCACCTCTTTCCCGGTCCCGTTTTCTCCCGTGATCAACACCCAGGCGTCGGTGGGAGCGACCAAGACCATTTGCTCTTTTAAAGTCTGGATAGTCTTACTTGCCCCGGTCAGGTTATGCTGGGGTGTTCTGGATTTCAGCAGGATATTCTCTTCTTCTAACCGATGATATTTCAGGGCATTATTTATGGTCAGGAGAATCTTATCCAGAGATAACGGCTTTTCGATAAAATCGTAGGCGCCCAGCTTTATGGCCTTGACCGCTGTTTCGATATTTCCATGCCCCGAAATCATCACGACCTGCATATAGGGATGGTCTTGCTTGATCCTGGTCAAGGTTTCGAGCCCATCGATACCCGGCATCCAGATGTCCAACAGAGCCAAATCCGGCGCTTCTTCTTCCAGCAGGGCCAGGGCCTCCTTCCCGCTGTGGGCGCAAATGACATCATACCCTTCATCGGTCAGGATTCCTTCCAATGACTTGACAATGTTGACTTCATCATCCACCACCAGGATGGTTCTGGACATCGAACGAGACCTCCTTCTGGTTGCTGGTTACTCGTTGCTGGTTATTAGTTGTTAGTACGGATAGTTGATGGCTCACTGCCTCCAACCGGATTAATGGAAAAAAGCAATCTGTGAGCAGCCAGTTAGGAACCCCAGACCGCAGAGCGGAGTCGCCGGGATTATTCATGAAAGAAACCCCATAACTTTAGAATGAGCCGCCTGTGTCATCATAGCCGATAAGACTTGCTTATCCAACAAGATTAACCAGTAACGAGTAACCAGCAACATGCAACAAGCAACCGGTTACGTCCGAAGCGGCAACTCAATCACAAATTTGGCCCCATGAGGTTCATTAGCATTGACTCGGACAAACCCATTATGGTCTGAAATAATGGCATTGACAATGGTCAAACCCAATCCAGTCCCGCTTTTCTTGGTGGAAAAATACGGTTCAAAGACCTTAATCCGGTCAGTCGCCGGGATCCCGGGACCATTATCGGCGATCTCCACCCGGGCCATGGACAGGACGGGATCGTATTCCGCCCGGACGGTTATTTGTCCACCGGGGCCGACCGCGGCCACAGCATTGTCTAAGATGTTTATCAAGGCGCGTTTGACCTGGTCCCAATCCAGGTTGAACACAGGAATTTCCGATTCTACCTCCAGAGAAAACTTAATCTGATCAGGTGATTCCTGATACATCAAGAATGTTTCTTTAATCAAGGCCACCAGATCGTTAGGCGTCGGATTGACAGCCGGCATTTTGGCAAATTTGGAAAACTCGTTGACTAGATGTCGTAGTTCGTCCACCTGATTGACGATCATCCGGGTGCATTCGTCGAAAACCTTTCCATCCTCACCAAACCGGTCGCCATACTTCTTCTGCAGTCGCTGGGCGGATAATTTGATGGGGGTTAAAGGATTCTTGATCTCGTGGGCGATCCGGCGGGCCACTTCCCGCCAGGCGACCATGCGTTGGACCTTCTCGATATGGGTCATGTCATCAAAAACCAGGACCATGCCTAGATGTTTATCCTCTTCGTCTTTTAGCATGGTCAAATGGACCAGGAGGGTTAAGACCCCCTGGGTGACATTCACCCGAACTTGACGTTCCAGAAATCCCTCGGCCATCAAATTGGCGCCGACACTGAGTTCGGCCACCGTCTCAGCAAATTCCTTAGGCAGCACTTTAGTATAGATTTGATTTAAGACTTTATCCGACTTCAGGTTGAGCATTTGCCCGGCCGACTTGTTGATGGTCGTGATTTTCCCGTTGTCGTCCATGGAGATGACCCCGGCCGCGGCATTATTCAAGATGATTTCAGTATATCGGCGGCGCTGTTCGATCTCGTCGTTGATTCGGACCAGCTCCTTATTGGTGGCTTCCAGGGCTGACTTGCTTTGTTTGAGGTCTCCGGTCATCTTGTTGAACGATTGAATCAGAGTGCTCAGCTCATCCTCGGAAGAGGAGGCCGTAATATAGACATCATAGTCGCCTTCGGCGATACGTTTGGTCCCCTCAGCCAATTCTTTGATGGGTTCGGTCAAACCTTTGGCCAGATAGAAACCGAACCAGGTGGCCGAAAAAACGATCAAGAGAGAGATGATGGACAGAATCATGTAATAGGTTGTTTTAAATGGCTTCTTGAGCATACTCAACTGCCGGTAATCCACCAGGCCTTGGGCGATGGATTTCATTTTCGACAACTGGTGATGATCGATCAAGCAACCGGCGACCAGGACAAACAGGACGTGGCTTTGTCCGGTGGAATCTTTTCGCACTACGGGTACCACCGCTCGTAACAAGTCGCCCTGCGCCGTGGCTTGGGATAAGGACAGGTTCCCCATATCCTTACCGGCCTTGGTCACATCCCCTTTGGCGATGGGAACAAAAGTGCCTTCGCCGGACGAGGCCATCAAGTGGCCGTCAGACGAATAAATGGAAATGGCGGTTAACTCGAACGAATTACGTTTAGCTTTAAGATATGACTCCAACAGATCTAGGTTTTGAGCTAATATATCGATATCGGTCAGAATGGCTCGGGATATTTCGATGCCGGCTTTTTCGGCTCGGGCCGACTCCGAGGCATAAAAAGACTTGGACAATTCCAAGGAATAATTCAGAGATGTTTCTACCTGGCTGCTGAACCAGAATTCGATGCCGGAGGCAATAAACTGAATTGATACAAAAAGCAGTAGAATGGTGGGCAACAAAGAGAGACCGATAAACACTACGGCCAGTTTAGTCCGAAGGTTCACCCCGGGGATACGGTGCCTGCGGTCCATCATTAATTTAAATACATTCCGCAGCACCAGGAAGATGAGCAGCAAGAGCAGCAGGGTATTGATATTGATCAAGGCAAAGAGGATAATCCCGTTGTTGGCCTGTAATACCGGACCTAAATCAGAGACTCGCGTCTCCAAATAGAGGAGAACGGCCAGGACCAGGCAGGATGCGACAATTATAAATTTTTCCCGTTTCCGCCGGCTATATTCACGAGTTATCATCTCTTGATGTTCGGATGTAGCCACATCGGTGGCCGGCGTTCTTTTCTTCTTCTTCATAATACCTCGGCTCTATCCCTGGCTGCCCGGTTCTGACTTAATCGACCGGAGACTGGGAGCCTTCCGTCAGTTTGCAGCGCATTATTTTCCCGGCGGCTGTGCGGGGCAGGCAGGAAACAAATTCAACCGATTTAGGTTTCTTATACCCGGCGATCCGGCCCCGGAGGAAAGTAAGCAGCTCTTCATCGTTGACTTTCCAACCCGGCTTCAACACCACGGCCGCCCGTCCGACCTCCCCCCAGCGTTCATCCGGCACGCCATAGACGGCGACGTCTTCTACAGCCTCGTGTTCCAAGATGGCCTTTTCCACTTCAGCCGGGTAGATATTCTCTCCGCCCCTGATGATCATATTTTTTTTGCGG
>JADFYC010000191.1:6449-6993 GCA_015233295.1 Deltaproteobacteria bacterium
TTCCGGGCTGTTCCAATATTCGGTCATAATGATGGGCCCGCCGACCAGAATCTCGCCCGTTTCTCCCGGCTGAATCGCTTGACCTTGCTCGTTTTCGATCTTCACCCGGCCATGGAACACCGGATGTCCCACCGACCCGATCTTGCGAATGGCATCTTCTCGGGGCAGCCAGGTGACGGTAGAAGTCTCGGTTTGCCCGAAGATCTGGCCGATAGTGATCCCTCTCTGATGAAATTCCATGATTAAGCCTGGGGAAACCCGTTCTCCGCCGGTATAACACACCTTGAGAGAGGACAGATCGTAGGCGGACATATCGCAATCAGCTAAAAAAAACTTGTACATAGTTGATGCTGCTTCCAACACCGTGACCCGGTTGGTCTCCAGGGCCTCCAGCGCCAGTTGGGGCCGGAACCGCTCCTGTAGAATCACCGTCCCGCCTTTATACAGCACCGGAGCGGCCTGGACCAGCAATCCTCCGGAGTGGAACAACGGCCGGGTCACCAGGATGACGTCGGACGGGGTTAAGGCATAATAGATATCCGAT
>JADFYC010000192.1:0-382 GCA_015233295.1 Deltaproteobacteria bacterium
GCCCGGAAATCATGCAGAGCCACTATGGCCAGAGCGAGGAAAAACTCCGGTCTATTTTTGAAAAGGCCCAGAAGGAAGCTCCAGCCATAATCTTTTTGGATGAAATTGACGCCATATCCCCCCGGCGGGAAAAAACGGAAGGGGAGGTGGAAAAGAGGATCGTGGCTCAACTTCTGGCCTTGATGGACGGGTTGGAGTCACGGGGCCAGGTCGTGGTCATTGGGGCCACCAATATTCCCAACGCCCTGGATCCGGCTTTGCGGCGCCCAGGCCGGTTTGACCGGGAGATCAATGTGGGGGTCCCAGGGGAGACCGGCCGGCGTGCGATTTTGGGCATCCATAGCCGAAAAATGCCCCTGGCTGATGACGTGAGTCTCGATTC
>JADFYC010000192.1:517-6985 GCA_015233295.1 Deltaproteobacteria bacterium
GCATTTCGGAAGACTTCTTGGAGAAGGTCTTTGTCATCCCCGATGATTTTGAACAGGCTTTCAAAGAGGTGGAACCTTCGGCCATCCGAGAAGTCCGGGTGGAACTCCCCCAGGTGGGCTGGGCTGACGTCGGCGGCTGCGGGCGGGCTAAGCAAGCCCTTAAAGAAGCGGTGGAATGGCCCCAGCGTTGGCCGCACCTTTTCGATAAGCTGAAGCTTGATCCACCGCGGGGCATACTCATCACCGGGTCCTCCGGAACAGGGAAGACCCTTATCGCCCAGGCTCTGGCTCGGGAAAGCGGCCTGAATTTTATTTCTGTCAAGGGGCCGGAACTATTGAGTAAATATGTGGGAGAGAGCGAGGAGCGGATTCGGGAGATCTTTCGCAAGGCCCGCATGGCCGCATCATGTATCTTATTCTTCGATGAGATCGATTCCATTGCCGGCCACCGGGGGGCGGATCAGAGCAGCGCCCAGGTGATCAGCCGGATGGTCAGCCAGTTATTGACAGAAATGGACGGCATCGAAACGTTGCGGGGGGTGATTATTTTAGGAGCGACCAGCCGTCCGGACATGCTGGACGCTTCCCTGTTACGGCCAGGCCGGTTTGAGGTGTTCATTCCGCTGGACCTGCCTCTTCCCCAGGAACGGCGGGAGATTATCGATATCCATCTAAAAAATCGGACTCTGGCGCCTGATGTAGACCTGAACTGGCTGGTTCAGGAGTCCACCGGTTGGACCGGGGCCCGGATAGAGGCGCTTTGCCGGGGTGCGGCCATGGCGTGCTTAAAGGAAATTATTGAGCGGGAGGCGGAAGAGGCCGGGGAGCTGGTTATCGAAAAGAGGCATTTTGAGCAGACGATGAAGCAGGGATGAGCCGGGTTGGAGGATTATTTTCGCTCTGGGCGGGGGGCTTGACATTGAACTTAACTTGACATTGAATGACATGACAGACAATTGAAAGGGGCCGGTGGAGCGTCGGCCCCTGATAATTTGTTTAAAATAAATGGTAAGCTGTCTAAAACAAACCTGTTGGTTTGCGGGCTCCGGAGGAGGGAGACGCGGCCGAACCGGCCCAGACACCTATGTTTAATTTTTGGGCTTGCTGTTCCAGGGATAAGAGATGGGTGTTCCCTGTGCTGGTTTTGTCGCAACGGGCCAGGCCGACCTTGAGCAGTTCTTCTTGAAGCAAGCTGCAGTCGGGTAAAACGAAGCGGCCGGTTGCTCCATCATTTTTCTCGACGGATATCTCGATGGATCTTTCTACGGGTCTGTCGACAGATCTAGGGTAAACGACCACATATTTATAAAGACACAGTTTTTTGATATAACTGAGGGCTTCTTCGCCACCTAACCGGCCCTCTTCAGGCACTTCGACTTCGGCTATGCGCATGTTCCTCAGGATTTTTGTAGTTTTCACCTGGAAGACATCCAGCCGGCCGCCGTCCAAGACGGATACGACAACCCCTTCCCACGCCCCGGGCGGGATCGCAGAACAAGACTCCTGGGCCGGGGAAAAGGCCGGCCGGGATAGAGCTAGCAAAAGAACGCAGCAAAAGAATAATCTTATTTTCATGTTCCTCTTTTATCACTCCTGCAAGAAAAGTTCAACTGTTTTTTCAGATCAACTGCTTGAAAAATATTGGACCGGTGTCCGGCGGTATTATGCATTCAGGAGGGACAGTCGGGGGCCATGAAGGCAAACGCCGGCTCCGAGTATAACCGGCTTAGTGGAATGCCTTCACCGGGAAAGGAATATAAATAGCTGTTATGGTCAGATTAGAGTTAATCGTCAGGGTCAGCGTCCTGGACATCAGAGTCCTGGAGTCGGAAAATTTTCCCCCGGTCACTCCCCAATAGAAGAAGCCATAATTGCTCAGCCTGTTGGCCGTTAACGACACTAAGGTATTCGCCGGAAATTGCTTGGAACATGTGCCGGGGCAGGTCATGTCGCCCGATATGGTTCCGCCGCTTGCCGGGTCATTGACCACAGTCAGCATGTAGCTTTGCCCCGGGATAGGAGTGGTTGTCGGCGTCGGAGTTGCGGTCGGAGTACTCGTCGGGGTCGGAGTTGTGGTCGGAGTGCTCGTCGGAGTCGGAGTGTTTGTCGGCGTTGGTGTAAAGGTCGGAGTGCTCGTCGGAGTCGGAGTACTTGTCGGCGTCGGAGTGTTTGTCGGAGGAATGAAAGTGAAAGAAGCTGAACTTGTAGCCTGACCACCGGGAGTGGTGACGTTGATGTATCCGGAGGTCCCGGTTCCCACCACTGCCGTTATCCGGGTGCCGCTGTTCACCGTAAACGGCTGAGCCGCCGTACCGCCGAAGGTGACGGCCGTGGCCCCGGTCAGGCTGGTCCCGGTGATGGTTACAGACGTCCCTATGCTGCCGGAAGTCGGAGCAAAGGAACTAATCGTAGGGGCGGGAGTATAGGTAAACACCCCCCCACCGTCGATGCCGGCATAGACGACACCGGCCGTATCCACGGCTAAGGCCATGACATTCGTGTTAGTCAGACCCGTGTTGATCTGGGTCCATGACATTCCGCCATCGATCGTCATAAACATCCCTTGATCGGGGGTGCCGGCATAGACCGCCCCGGCCGCCACGACTAAGGCATGGATACAAGTGCTGATGTCTGAAAGGCCGTTGTTGACCGTGGTCCAGGTCGTTCCGCCATCGGTCGTCTTACACAGCCCGCCGCCGTCGGTGCCGGCATAGACCGTCCCGGCCGTATCCACGGCTAAGGCGCGAACGGCGGACAGGCCGGAAACGGACAAGCCGGTGCTGACCGTGTTCCAGAACCCTGTTTGATAGGTCATCTTATATACACCGGCTGAGCCGGTGCCGGCATAGACCGTGCCGGATGGATACACGGCTAATGCAAAGACCGTATTTGGGCTGGTGTTGACCGGGGCCCAAGCGCCAGGATTGCTCGTGGCCATCGAAAACACCCCGCCCTCGGTTCCGGCGTAGATAGCTCCGGCCGTATCCGCGGCTAATGAATGGACATAGAGGTTGGTCAGGCTGGTCGGGCTGGTGCCGTTGATCTGGGTCCACGCCGTCCCGCTCCACTTATGCACCCCACAGTTGTGGCCCCCGGCATAAACAGTCCCATTCGTATCTGTGGTTAAAGACCAGACGGTGAGGTCGTCCCAGGTGGCCAGGCCGGCGTTCATCTGAGTCCACGCCGCCCCGCCGCCGATCGTGTTAAACACTCCGCCGTCGGTTCCGGCATAGACTGTACCGCCCGTGCCCGCGGTTAAAGAATAGGTGACGGCGGTTAGGCCGGTGCCGACGGCGTTGTTCCAGGTCGTTCCACTATCGGTCGTTTTAGATACCCCGCCGAGGGTTCCGGCATAAACCGTCCCGGCCGTGCCCGGGGCTAAGGCATTGACCTGGGCGGTGTTACCCTGAGTCCACGAGGCACCCCCGTCAGTCGTCTTAAACGGTCCCCCGTCGGTTCCGGCATAGACCGTCCCGGCCGAAATGGTCAAGGAGGTGATATGGTTATGGGTCAGGGTTGTCGTTGGCGTGCCGTTGACATTGGTCCAGGTGACGCCCCCGTCGGTCGTCTTATAAACACCATTATATAAGGTGCCTGCATAGACCGTTCCGGCCGTATCATAGGCCGTCGTGGCCGAAACTATGGCTAAGGAAGAGACGGCGGCCGAAGGGGGCAGGGTGGAGGCGGTCTGGGACCACGTCGTCCCCCCATCGGTCGTCTTATACACCCCCCCGGAGGAGGTTTGGTTTCCGTCGGTTCCGGCATAGACTATATTATTGGTCGAATCCACGGCTAATGCACGGACGTTGATATAGCCGTTACTATCAGTGGGCAGGATGGCCGTGCTGGTGCCGTTGACCGGGGTCCAGGTGGTCCCCCCATTGATCGTCTTCACTATCCCGTCGACGCTGAGACCGGCATAGACCGTCCCGGCCGTATCTATGGCTAAGGCATTGGTGGTCTGGAAATGAACCGAGTTGGAGTTGTAGACATTGGTCCAGGTTCCATTGACCAGCTTATACACCCCGGCGGGGCCGCTATAGAGCATAATGCCGGCATAGACCGTCCCGGCCGTATCTATAGCTAATGAATCGACCTCGATGCTGCTCGCGCTGATGGTAGAGCTGAACAGGCCGGTGTTCAGCTCAGTCCAGGTACTCCCACCATCGGTTGTCTTAAACACCCCGCCGCGCGCTTTGCCGGCATAAACCGTTTCGGTCGGCACAGGAGTCAAAGTCGTTCGCACAGCCAACGCAGAAAAATATCCTCCGTAAGGCCCCGTGGTGGTCCACTGGTTGACCCCGGCTTGGGTCGGGCCTGCCGCGGAGATGAAGGTCAAGGCCGCGATCAATCCAATAAACCCAAACAGTCTCTTTAGTTCATTCATCTTCCCACCTCTAATAATTTGTGGATAAAAGCAGAAATACGGGGCGTTAGTTGGGGTTGTTTTTTACAGTTGATGGGCCGGCTTTATTAAAACAATGATGGAGCGTCAACGGAGATTTTGCTAGGGAAGTAGTTGATCGGATATATAACTAAAAGGAATAATTTAAAGTTTAAAAATAAAGAACCTACGGCTGTCAAGTCAGGCGCCGGCATCTCAAATTAGTTTCACCGGAAGTTATTGATGGAAAGCGGATGCAACCAGGTATTTGAAGTATGCTTTTGCAGTCTGAGTTCCAAGTTAAAACTATATCTATTTTAAATATGGCATGATCTAATTTAGTTGTCAATAAAAAAACAGTATATATTAATTACTATATTTATGGTAAAATTAGTACATTAGCCAGCCACAGACGCTATCCACCACCTCTGCGGCTAGCCCTGTACCTTCATCACCTTCATCGTTTGTCAAAATGATCACAACCGCATCGCCAGTCATGGGTCGCATCAATTCCGGTATTTGCCGATTAGTTAAATAAATTGGATCAATCCACTTGTTATAGTTTGTTGGTTGGTCTATAATAGTGCAACCGTGTTTGTGGCCTTGGACTATATTGTAGCCATGTGTAGCTAAGTAAGAAATATAAAACATTCTTTACATATTGATTAATATCAACTTTATATAGGTTTTCTTACGTCGCAAATATGGCGGGAACGGCTCGCCCGGCTGCTTATATAACATACTAGGTGGATCAGGTAGTAGTACTAGAGCATAGACCTGTAGGGGCACCCAATATTATATATAACAGATTTAATTGACATGATAAATATGATCAATAACGCTAATCCTGAAGCTTCGAAACTACCTGCATATCGGCATATCGGCCCCTCGGCTCAAAAAGGGTGTACCACAGATAGAGAAAAGGCTTGACAAAATCCTATGATACGAATAACCTGGCACCTGTTATAAAGAACTACGTGACAGCGAAAGAGAATGCCTCTTGTGGGTTGGGCTCTTTCAAAGTAATTGGTGACGGGGGACGGGCCAAGTTGTGGTTGATGGAATCTCCGGGAGGAGAATCGCTGACTGTCATTTTTATTGTTTTTGGTAGTTACGACGATTGGTGGGGTCGCTCAAGGCGAACCCGGCCGCACCGCCGTCCATCATCCCTTCGCCCCGGCAAAGTTTTTCAAGCGTGAGTTAGGGGGGGTCTTCGGACCGAGAGGCAGGCAGGGACTCCTGCAAAAATCCTGTAATTGAGGAGGGCTAGAGATGCAACCGGAACCTGTTGATCCAATGTTCGCGTGGTATGTGTGGGGGGCGATTATGATTGGAACTTTTTTTATGACAGTCATCGGGACATGGCTCATTGCCAGGAGGTGGGATGAATGAATCAGCAATTCCTCGATATACCTCAACCAACCACCGGAATGATTGTCGGGTCGGTCATCGGAGTGGGCATCCTCTTGTCCGTGGCCGTCTTTCTCGGGATTATGGCCAAGAGACAATGGAAGGGCATGGATGAGTATCTGGTCGGGAAGAGGGACATCGGTCCCTGGGTGACCGGCCTGGCTCTCACCGGTTCATACATCTCCGGCTGGGCCTTTTGTGGTAGTACGGCCGTCGTTTATAGCGTTGGATTTTCCGGGATGTGGTTTGGCGGGATCTGGTCGTTGATCGGGATCATCCCCTGTGTCTGGCTGGCCGCGACCAAGACCAGTGAATTCTCTTTTAAATTGGGTGCAGCCACGATTCCTGAGACACTCGGCCGCAGGTTCGAGTCAAGGGGACTGCAACTTCTTATTGCCGGAAGCATGTTATTTTTCCTTTTTATCTATTCCGTGGGCCAACTTAAGGCGGCCGGCGCCGTCTGGTATGCGGTCACTGGTTTACCGGCTGTTTGGTGTCTCCTGATTTCCATTATTATCGCCTGGTTGTTTCTGGCTCTGGGCGGGTATATGGGGACGCAATGGTTCATCGCAGTGAAAGGTGGTTTTCTGGCTCTTGTGGGCGGCGCCCTGGGTATTTGGGCGATCATCTATGCCGGAGGATTTGGGGCGATTTCAGATTCTCTGATGAAACAG
>JADFYC010000193.1 GCA_015233295.1 Deltaproteobacteria bacterium
TATCATGACAAGCAGAAGACGGTTTTTGGCTATAAGGCTTACCATCTGGATTATCCTAATCCTTTTGATAGATTACATGGATCAAAGGGGGATGGGATTTGGATCCATGGAAGTAACAAATCGCTCAAGACTAGAAGCACGAATGGGTGCATCGTATTGAAAGATCAGGACCTGGACGAACTTACAACCTACCTTAAGTTAGGTGAGACCCCGGTTATTATCACCTCGCACTTGAAACATCCGTCTTTTACTGTTGCGGCAAACCTTACCGCTTCGTTGCATGCCTTTTTAAAGGACTGGCGGACTTCTTATCTAGAAATGCAAAAAATGATTAGTAATTTTTATAGGTTATATGGTGATAATTTTCAAACTCAAAGGTATTCATCGCCCTTGTATCGGGATATTAATTATGCTCTTAATCCGACCCGTCCAATTTTAGGGATGGAAATAAATGACTTAAAGATATTTCAGATGGAGAAGGTGGCCATTGTAGCTCTGAACCAGGAATTAAAGGTTTCAGACGCGGAAAAAGCCACCGGTGTCAGAAGGTTATACTTAGAGGAACGAAAGGGTCGATGGCATATCATCGGGGACGAATGGAAATTGCAGGGACCTGATGCCGCCCCCACCATGCTGCTGGCCGGGACTCAACCAGAGCCCAAACCGTCAGAAAAAATAAGGCCTGAACCCATTCCGGGCAATTCCGACAAGAAGCCACCAGTCCTGGCTGAGAAACCAGGACCAGTTCCCCCGGTGACACCCAAACCCGCGGTGATCTCTACAACTCCAGCCGGGCGAAAGAGTAAAGAAAAACCAGCCGCCAAAATCCCTGAGCCGGCTCCTGAGAAAAAGAAAACTGCTGTCCCGGACATGGCCAAGAGCGAGTTACAAAGTATTCTGGAACAGATACAAAAGGCTTGGGAAGGCAAGCAGGTAGATAAATATATCAGCTTCCACCATCCCGACTTCACCTGCAACGGGATGAACCTGGCCCAGTGGAAAGATTATAAGGCAAGTACCTTCAAGAAAAATCAGTATATCAATGTATCCTTTAAGGATGTAAAGATCAAGATCGACCGAAGTCAGGCCGTCGCCTCTTTTACTCAAATATTTAGATCTAGTTCCTTCCGGGACAAGGGTCACAAGGAACTAGTCTTCAAAAAGCAGGGACGGACCTGGAAAATCTACCGAGAAAAATGGACGCCCCTAGGCGGTTAATGATAATGAGCCGACATCCATTCACTATTGTCATCTTGCAGAAAGACCGCGATATAAAGACTATTCGTCTAGCGGCGCGCACAGTCTATGCTATCTATTCGATTTTCTTTATTCCTCTGATCGTTCTAACTCTGGCAGTCACCGCCTTATTGTTTTGGGACGGCCTGGCTCCAGTGAAAGCCGATCTAAGAAAGACCTGGCCCGGTATTCTATTTACCAGAGATTCCGGGAAAGCCGGCCCGCAACCCGGTAGCCCGTCGGGACCCGGTGGGCCACATCCGCCGCTCGCCTTAAATCCGCCTGCCGGCCCGCCGGTGGTGACCAAAGGAGCGGTTTCCGACTCCTTCCCAACCCCGGCCGCAATTCCGGCGGCCAAAGGGGCAATTACCGCCACCCTATCACTCAACAGGTTACAGATAAGCGAGACGGCGACTGAGGATGCTTCTGCAGAATCCCCCGGGGCGGAAACGAAATCAGCCGACAATTCCGTCCGGGATGCGATAAAGAGCGCTGGTTGCGGTGAGGTCGATATTAGTGATTTTACCATCAGACCGCAGAATGAAGAGAGAATTTTTGCTTTTAAGCTCAATAACGTCTCTTCTCGTCAGACAACAGGGTATATCGTAGCCATCGGAATAGGCAAGAGCCAGGGTGCCGTAACGTATCTATCTTCGCCGGCCATGTCCCTGAAGGAAGGACGCCCGGCCAATTTCAAAGATGCCGAATACTTTGCCATCAGCAGATACAAATACATTTCGGGGACCTTCCATATTTCTAAGAAGGCCTTGGCCTTGGCTCAGGTGGAGATAATCGTCTACTCTTCCTCGGGTGAGATCGTTTGTGTCAAACGGTTTAAGGTGGGAACATGAGACTTCCGGGGTTGAAAAGATGTTGCGGCATATTGACCCTGGTTGTCGGCCTGGCCCTTTGGGCTGATGTTCCGTCCGGCTTGGCCGTGGCTAAACGAGGGCACGAAGTCTTCTTTCAAAACACCGACCATGAACTCCACGTCTATCGGATTCGAGGGGACAAGCCGGGGCCGACCCTGATGCTGATTGGCGGGATCCAGGGAAATGAACCCGGCGGCCATCTGTCGGCCGATTCGTATGCCGATATGTCCTTGAAGCGGGGCCAGTTGATTGTCGTCCCGCGGGCCAATTTCTATTCGATTATCAAGAATGATCGCGGCACCAGCGGTGACATGAACCGGAAATTCAACTCCGCTACAGCCACCGGAATGGATGACCAGATTGTGGACATCTTGAAAAAACTTATGGCCGAGAGTGATTACCTCCTGAATCTTCATGACGGCAGCGGTTTTTTTTCTCCTGAATGGGTCGATGAGCTTAATAATCCTAATCGGTACGGGCAATCAATCATCGTTGACGCCGATAAGCATACCCTGCCTAATGGGACTATCCTGGACCTGGGCACTACCGCCAAAAGGGTTATCGAGAAGGTTAATGCCGAAATAGAGCATCCTAAATTTCATTTTAAATATAACAATCATGACACCATGTCTCTCCAAAGCATACACAGGGAGCAGAGAGGATCGGCCACCTTTTATGCCTTAACCAAACGCGGGATTCCGGCCTTCGGCGTGGAAACGTCTAAACAATTGCCCAATACCGAAATGAAGATCAGGCACCATAACCTGGCCATCAACGCGTTTATGCAAGAGTTTGGCATCATCCCGGAAAATCCGGGGATCAACCTGGACCCTCCGGTGCTCAAGTATGTGGTCGTTAAGGTCAACGAAGGGTTACCCGTGGCGGTGGCCAATCATCAGACGCTGGACATACAACGAGGCGATACCGTGACCATTTCTCATGTCCAGGCCAATTATGATCGAGGCCTGGTGGCGCACATCATAGGCCATGGGGCTTTTAACAACCTGATGAATCCCCACCAGATTTTATCATCCACTAAGGTGTTGGTCTATAAGGATAATCAACGATGTGGTTTTATTAACCTGCGGATCGCGGCGGAGACTGCCGCAGTACCTCGAACCAAGATTCCCACAGGGGGGGGGCTTCGCGAAGTGACCTATTTTGTCTTAACCGTGAACGGACAAAAGGTGGTCGTCGCCAATAAAGAACGGATTCCGATCGTTCGGGGGGACCGTTTATGCGTTAGCCAGGTCTTGCCGGATTCCCTTGCCCAGCAGGTAATAGTAGATTTCAAGGGATTTGCTCCACCGGGGGCCCCAAACTCCGGAGAGGATCGGGGATACCTCATCAATACGGCCACAGATCTCCAGGCCAAGTATTCGGTCAACGGTCAAGGAAATATGTACCGAATTGAGGCGAAACATGGTAAAATGCTTTTAGGAGAGATCACAGTCAGTATCGTTGAACCTAAACTGAACTACATTATTCTCAGCCGCAATGATGGCAGCAAATCCTGCTATATGGACGGGGAGACCGTCTCCGTAAACCCGGATGATTCCATTAAACTGATCGATTTTAAAACAAATGTCCCCACTAATGACAACGTCAAGGTGTTTATCAAAATCCCACGATCAGCGGAGGAAAAAGAACTTTCCGGTGAGCCGTTTCAGTTACAACGAGCCCAGGTGGAACAGGGCAAACAACCTTATGAGATCGTTGTCACCAGGGAAAAAATCCCCGTCGGTAAGATTTTTATCAAGTCGGGATAAGAGCCGGTTACTTGTTGCATGTTGCTTGTTGCGGATCTCGGTCCCCGTGTCGCGGACCGGAAGTAATCACCCGGTTGTCAAGGATGAAACTTTAGCCAACAACGTGCAACCAGCAACATGCAACAGGTAACGTGCAACCAACAACCCCAAACACATTCCCGGTACCCTATGAACAAAGATAAGAAAAAATCGTCAGAAGAGCAGATAAGCATCATCTCCGAGGGGGCGTTGATAGAGGGGAAGGTGACCCACGCCGGAACCCTGGTCATCGTGGGCACAGTGTCGGGTGAGGTCCTGGCTGATCGGGTCATCATCAAAGACAAAGGACACCTGATCGGGACAGTTACCTGCCGGGCGTTGATTATGGAGGCGGGGGGCCTGTTGGACGGCAATTCTGTTTACCTGAAAAAAGATGATAACCGACTTACCTAGTTTTGGCCGGTTTCCGGGACCACCTAAGTCAACTCGACTTGTCCCATTTATTTCGTCATGGGACATCTCGTCATTTCTATGGAGTTAATCGCCTTGAGAGTTATTCTGGCTGTTGTCACGGCCATAATCCTTGCGTCTATCGCGGTGACGCCCCCGGCCTACTCCGGGACAAAAATGTATATTAAGGACTCGCTGGAAGTTACCGTCCGTCGGGGGCAAGGGATAGAGTTTAAGATCATTGCCTTGCTGCGTCCTAACGAGGAAGTCAACGCCCTTGGGGTCACGGGCGACTGGACTGAAATTCAACTCAAAAAAGGCCGCCACGGTTGGGTGCTGAGTCGATATTTGACGGACAAGGAACCGAGGGCCAAGCAGGTCGATCAGCTTGACGACAAAAATAAAGAGTTGGCCGATGAACTCAAAGAACTCAAGTCTGATAACGCCCAATTGACCGACCGGCAAGCCGAACTAACTCCGGAACTTGATAAGAACGCTCAGGAACTGGTGATAAGAAGAACCCGGCATAAAGAACTAAAACAAGAGACCGCATCCCTTTTGAACATCGAAGAATCAATCAAAAAAGGTGAAGAAAAATCCCAAGACAACTCCAAGCAACTAAAAGAAATCAAAGCCACATTGACTGAAGGCCCGTCCTATCAAAATATTCAGTGGTTTCTCAGTGGCGCCGGGACTCTGGCCGGCGGGCTGATGCTGGGTGGCATCTTTGCTCGCCGAAAAAGAAGATACCGCACCTCATTGAAATGATCATTGATTTGTTCCGGGTTGCATGTTCCGTGTTGCATGTTTTGAGTTCATCCTCGATAGTTGTGACATTATCCGTAGTTAACCAGCAACTTGGAACCAGCAACCTGTAACGTGTAACTTGTAACCAGCAACCTGTAACGAGCAACGAGCAAGCAGCCACCAGCCACATGAATCAAAAAATCCCGGAGAAAAAGCGGCCTAATTGTTTTGCCTGTGTCAATTTTTACGTCACTTGGGAAAAACAATTCCCCTATGGATGCCGGGCCATGAATTTCAAGTCAAAGAAAATCCCTTCGCTGGTCGTGTTCGAGAGTACCGGGGCGGAGTGCTATGCCTTTGTCGAAAAAAAGCGAGGCGATAATTGAGTCTCTATCCCGGCCCGGAGAAGCCGGCTGGGTCCCGGCGGTGGATGGCCCTGGTCCTGGTTATCTCGCTCATTCTGATGTCCTGTTCCCGGCCTCCAGAGCAGGCGCCTGATCCGGCCGCACTGACTGTGGCCCTCCCGCGAGGTCCCCTCAATCTGGATCCCAGACTGTCCGTCGATGCAGTGTCCTACCAGATCATGCAATTGACCTATAATTCGCTGGTCAAGAAATCCCCAAGTTCCCGTCTGCTCCCGGATCTGGCTGAAAAATGGTCCCAACCCGATGACCGGACCTATATCTTTGACCTTCGGCGGGGCGTCACCTGGCACGATGGATCGCCATTCACCTCCCAAGATGTGGCCTATACCTTCCAGTCTATCCTGGACCCCAAGACCAAATCACCTAAGCGTCAGGGCCTGGGCCTGATCCAGTCCATCGAGACGCCGGACCCGCATCGGGTGATTTTTCGGCTCAAGGATGTATTTTCGCCTTTCTTGATCAATCTGGTCCTGGGCATCGTGCCCCAGTCTGCCGCAACCAGGGAGGGGACGAAATTCGGGTTTCAGCCTATCGGCACGGGCCCGTTTAAGTTCCAGTCCTGGGAAGAAGGGCGTCAAGTCACGTTGGTTAAAAACACCGGCTATTTCGGGAGTCCGGCCAGGTTATCCCGGCTGGTATTTCGAATCATTCCCGATGACACCACCCGGTTGCTGGAATTCAAAAAGGGGAGCATCGATTTCATGCAAAACGCGGCCCAGCCGGACATGGTGCCCCTGCTGAAAGCCGACCCCCGATTTCAGGTGATTCAAAATCCCGGAACGAATTATTCCTATATCGGGTTCAACCTGACCGACCCCATCCTCAAGAACCGGCAGGTCCGGGAGGCTCTGGCCCACGCCATCAATGTCCGGGCCATGATTAAGTTCCTGCTCCGGGACGCAGCCCAACCGGCCACCGGGGTGTTGCCACCCAGCAACTGGGCCTATGAACCCGAAGTGAATGTTTATCCATTTGATCCCAAGAAGGCCGCTCTGTTGCTGGATTCAGCCGGGTACCCGGACCGGGGCGAGGGGCAAGGTCGATTCAAGATCACCTATAAGACCTCGGACAACGACATGGCCCGGCTCAAGGCGGAGATTATCCAGCAGCAACTGGCCGACGTGGGAATCAAGATGGACATCCGGACCTACGACTGGGGCACCTTTTTCGGGGACATCCGGACGGGTAATTTCCAGATGTTTTCCCTGGAGTGGGTCGGGGTGACCGATCCTGATGTGTTTTACTATGTTTTTCATTCGGCCTCCTTTCCGCCCAATGGGGCCAATCGGGGCCGTTACGCCAACCCGGAGGCGGATGCCCTGATCGACCAGGGCCGCCGGACCCTGGATGAAGCCAAGGCCAGGGCCATTTACAGCCGTCTTCAGAAGATCCTGGCTTATGACCTGCCCTACATCAGCCTGTGGTATGTCGATAACGTCGCCCTGGCCAAAAAAGGCGTGCGCGGATTCGTCCAGTATCCGGCCGGGGATCTATATTCACTGCGCGATG
>JADFYC010000194.1 GCA_015233295.1 Deltaproteobacteria bacterium
GGCTCGGCTACTCACGGGCTCACCTTTTTGAAGTTCGTTTTGACTTTTTATGCCGATATTACACCCCATAATATAATAGTTTTCGGCGATGTCAAGAAAAAAACGAGATAGCGACGTAATTATTTACAGTGGTTTTGGGCCATATGTAGGGTGCCAAGGTGTTCTTTTGTCTCCATTATGGTGTGGTCCTTGAGTTCGGGTTCTGAACTCTGATTTCACTGATGGTTATGATTTCGCTGCTTTCTTTGATTGAGTATGATGCCTGCGGGGCGTAATCATAGTTCAGACAATTAGGCGGATTCCAGTCCAGACCGCAACTTATCCCTCGAACGGTCATAAATGTCCCTTTTTGATCTCGCCTCAAGGTGGCGCACTCCAAAGAGTCAATTGTAACCGTTCAAAGTATAGAATTGCTGCCGACTTCACAAATGAATTGACACTCCGCCACTGCTTTTGATATTACGGTTGATATTACCAAAGCCAACCGACAATCTTTAAAGGAGTTCGCAACTAAACATAGACGTCCCCGGAATCCCGACTGTCCCTCTAACGAGTAAACAATAAGGAATAACGGATGGATATTCAGAGACAGCATGTGCCCCGAAGAACCGGCCTGAACCCGGCCAAAACCCTTCTTGTCGTGCTCATCCTGATGGTCTTGGGGCTCCAGGGA
This sequence comes from Deltaproteobacteria bacterium, assembly GCA_015233295.1. Taxonomy (GTDB): domain Bacteria; phylum Desulfobacterota; class JADFXK01; order JADFXK01; family JADFXK01; genus JADFXK01. Next base: position 674 of record JADFYC010000194.1, read on the forward strand.
TGTGCCCAAGTGTCGCGAGCTGTAGTTCAAGTCTTTCCCTACAAGGAGGGTTGCTCCATCGAGGCGTCTCCTGATGAGACTTCGGGAAAATATTCCTGTTACTCATTTTATGAGCAAGGCATGATTGTCCTTGAGCAGATGGATGTTACTCCGACTCTGGTTTTTCCGGGGGAAAAGATAAATCTGAGGATCAGGTACGCCCTTTGCCCCGCTTTGAAACCCTTACCGGGGAAAATCATCCGGAAAATCACTCTGGGCGACCAGATCATCTATGAAAGCGAGACGGAATTCGACTTCAAGCCCGGCACATGGGTCTGTGACACCTCTTTTACCTTTCCCAGCGACATAAAAATAGGCGTTTACAGGGCGACTGCAGAGCTCAGCTATGGGAAAAAGAAGGACAAGAGAACAGCCGATTTTGAAGTCAAGGAAAAATCTAATTAGATCGGGGTGGGGCAGTCGAGCGATATCCGCAGCCGGCCTTAATCCACCTCGGGAGCAGATGACTGAGACAAGTGGTCAGCCGACCTGGAACAAAGGAGAGTTACGAATTATGGACCCTAAGATCAAGTTTCTCATCCGCCTGATCGTAGCCATCCCATTTGGTGTCTTGATGATGCGGTTCTTCTACCCCAAGGCCAACCTCGTTTTCGGCATTATCCTGGCCGGGTTCTTGTTGATCATGGCCTATATGATGGACTACTTAGGTAAGAAAAAGAAACCCGACCGCTGACTTCGGCCGTCCCGGCCTATTCTCCCTCAATTTCCTTGATATACAGCTCCTGACCGGACACCAGCTCAACGTCGTTGCCCCGGCAGGCCGGACAGGCAAAGAAGAAGCCGTCTGAGTCGAACTCCAGGCCGCAGGTCCGGCACCGACCCCGGATGGGCAGTTCCTCAATGTCTAAGGCCGCCCCTTCCGCCGGGCTGTCTTTGGATAGGATTTCAAAGCAAAACTGCAGCGAAGCAGGCACCACCGCGGACATCTTGCCCACCGTAATCTCCACCCTGGTCACCCGGCTAAGCCCATTCTTGGCCGCCTCCTCAAAGACAATCTCCAACATACTCTGGGCAATCGACATTTCGTGCATATGATTCATCCGCCGCACCGGCTTCGGCGTCCTTTCCGGATTGAGAGTTGCAGGTTTGCGGGAAAAAACCTAACACCGCGTAGTTTTCGACGGATCGCTTACGTTTTTCTTCGTATTTTCTGCATTACGGTTTCTATTCGATATGCTTGACCAAATCATAGATAGTGGAGATGTGAGCGGTTTTTTTATAGGACAGCAAGAGCCGGACCAACTCTGACCGAAAGTGTTTCCGATGATGAATCATGATGGGGTGGAGATTGATCACGGCTACCCCATTTATCTTTTTTATTTCATCCAGTTGCTCGGAAAGAATGGCCAGGGCCGCCGCCTCCGAGTACAGGTCGTTGACGAAAAAGTTATAATCCTGCATGAACAGCGGCACTTCCAGCAACCGGGACCCTGGGAACCGAAAAACATAGGGAAACTCGATGGACCGGTACATGGCGATCCCGGTGGTCAGGGAGGAGTCGTAAACAAACCCCAGTTCGTCCAGGCCGGTCACCAGGTTGGGGCTGAAGGACAATCCCGGTGTCCGATAACCATAGGGGATAAAGCCCAGCCGGTCAACGGCCCGCTGAAGCTTAGCCTTAATAATCGGCTTGGGCAAGAAAGCCAGGGCCGTGTTATGGGTGTCCCCGTGTAATCCGATTTCAAAACCGCTTCTCTGCAGGTCGGTGATGAATGATGAGGATATGGTGTAATCGGTATGGGTGACCAGGTTGATGGTGGCGGTCAGGCCATGCTTGACCAGGTCCTCCACCAGGTCGGGCAGGAGGTGGTAATCTATCTTGTTGTCGATATCAAACGTCAGCCCGATAAAGAATTCCCGGTGGTTGGGATAGGCGGGTTGGAGGGATATTTTCTTTTCGCCGATTAAGGTGGAGATAAAAAAGGTGGCTGGGGACCGATGGACCGGGCCGGACCGGCGCTGTTTGATCACATCCAGTAACCCCAACTGCCATTTAAGGGGCAGAAATCGAAACAAGAGATTTAAGACGATCCGGCCCAACTTCTGCTTTAAGGAGAATTTGTCAGAACCGGTCTTGGCCTGGACCAGGGAGGCGAAAGAAGCCTCATCCAGGGAATCACTCTGAAACTTGATAAAGAACCAGTTGCGGTTAGGCTCCGGTTTCATTTGTCGCCATCCGTCGTTGGAGTAGACAAAAAGACAGGAAAAAAGTCGACATGAGCAAGGCCACCGCCCGTAAAAAGAACATGGCCAGGATGACCGCCGAATACTCGTAACCCAATCGAGACAAGGCCAGGGCGGCCCCGCCCTCCAGCACCCCTAAGCCCGAGATGGATATGGGCACCAGGGAAAGAATCCGGCACAGGTTGTAGACGGACAAGAATAGCAGAAAGTCACCATGGACATTGAAAATGAGTAGGATCAACCAGATTTCCAGTCCGCAATCAATGATTTTGAGGAAACTAAACAAGGCGTTCAGCAGCAGGCACCCTCGGTGCTTTGTGATGTAATCCGAGGTCAGTTCAAAGAAGGCATAGTATCTGAACAGATATCTCTTGACCACCAGGTCCCTGATGATGGTTCGCAATCTGGTCCCCACCACAATCGGGACCATCAGAATCAGGGCCAGCAAGCTCCAAAGCAGCAGCGAGGAATAGTTGAACCTCACATAGTACAAAAACAGGAAGCCGGACAGCAACATCATCAAGTAATGCAGCACCTTGTTGAAGAAAAAAGCGGACAGGGTTTTTTGCAGAGGAAAATTAATCCGCTTCAAGTAGACAAAAATAGCCGCCTCACCCAGTTGCATGGGGGTGACGCTGCCCAAGATAATGCTCTCCAACTGATGTTTGAAAAACTCGGCGAAATTCACCCGGCCGATGGGTAGCAAGAGGAAGTAAAGACTGATTACGTTGAACGCCCAGTAGGCCAGGATGATGAGGACCACCCAAGGCAGATAGGCGTAATTTACCTTCCAGAGGGTGTCGATGAGCAGATTCACATTTATCTGCCGGTAGATATACCACAGCAACAACGCGGTAAAAGTCAGCCGAAAATAGAGGTGGGAGACAACCTTGATCGCGGTCTCCTTAAACGACTTTAAATTAATGACCACTTGACATCCAGTTCTGTAACGTATTGATCACCTTGTCGATCACCTTGGGGCTGATCCCATAATACAGCGGCAGAACGGCCATGCCGTCGGCGTATCTCTGGGCCTGGGGAAAGGTCAGGTGACCGGTATAGTACTTGTCCAGGGTTTTCTTAAATATGACGGTGGAATGGATGCCGTGCTGAATAAAGAAGCGGAGCAAAGAATCTCTTGTTGAAGGCGGCACCAGAACCGGCAGGTGGGAATAGGAGTCACCATACTTGGGCCAGGAAATCAGGCCCGGCTTCAAGTCGGCTAATTCAGCCAGCCGCCGGTAATAATAATCCAGGCTTTCCTTCTTGTCGGTGATGAATTGATCCATGCGGGTCAATCGGTCCAGGGCCAGTTTTGCCTGCCATGGGTGGGGCGAGTAGAAAAAATCTTCGGGCAGGTTATGGGCGACTCCCATAGTCAGCCCCTTTTCCCGATCCAGCCAGGTAGATTTTTCCGAAAGCAAGTAGAGCAGATGATAAAACTCAGGCCGAAACAGAAGATAGGCTCCCCAGAACTTTAATAGCCCTTTAACCTGCCGATTGATCGGGGCCGGCCGGCAGCTCTGATCCCGCAGTTCCTTTATCCGCCGGTAGATTTCCTCGTTGTTGGTGATCAGGGCGCCCCCGCCCAGGAAACTCACTTCCTTACCCAGGCCGAAGCTGAAAAAGGCCAGGTCAAAGACATCCAGGGCGTCTTTTTGTTTGGTCAAAAAAGTCAATAATCCCAGGGCATAATCGCCGATGAGCCGGATTCCCCGGTTTTTCATGGTCCGGTAAAAATCCAGGTCGATGGGTGTTCCGTACATGGCCGCCACAATGACGGCTTTAGTCCGGTCGGTGACGGCCCCAGATAGGAGGTGTTCGTCCAGATTGAAGTCATCCGGACTGGAATCGATGAACACCGGAATATTATTGGTCTCTTTGATGGGCCCAATGACCGACTGACAGGTGTACGCCGGGACGATTATTTCTTGCTGAGCCAGGCCATAGCCTTTTAGGAAGAAGTACAGGGCGCTGCGGCCATAGGGCAGCCACAGAGCATACCTGGCCCCGGTCAGTTGGGCGAATCGATCTTCAAACACCGCGGTCAAGCCGTCATCCTGGAAGAATAATGACGGCCAATCCCGGGCGGTCAGATATGGTTTGAGTCGTGGAATCATCCTCAGACGCTCTATTTGTACAAGACGAAAATGTAATTGGGGAGAAAGGGATAAAACAGTCTGGCCAAAATTCGAACCAATAAAATTAAGGCCTTATTTTCAGTGGCCAGCAGCCGATACTTCTGGGGATGATCGATCATCTCCATCGTGATGTCGCGGCCGGTAAACCAACATGACACCAATTGGCGGAGACTCCAGTAGGTTTTGAAATACTCATTAAAAACTTTGTGCCGAGAGAATAACCGGACATACTTCTGGGCCAGATTTCGGGGCAACCACAGTAGAAACGGCAACTTAAACTTGCCATCCATGATCATGAGCCGATTAGGCGCGGCAAAATAGCACATTCCCCCAGGTCTTAGGCACCGATGAATCTCGGCAAACATTTGGAGTTGGGCGTCAGGGGTCAAAAAGTTGTACATGATGTTACAGATAATGATGTCAAATTGGCCGGTCTCAAAGGGCAACCGATCTCCTCCGGCAAAAATGAATTTGAAATTAGGAACCCGCTTTTCCAACTCCGTGACCTGGGCGATAATGTCCTGGTCGATGTCAATTCCATAGATGAATTTGACCTTTTCGGCCAGCCGGCAGGCAATCAACCCGGCGGAGCAACCGACATCCAGGACCTCCGCCTCAGCCAGTTCGCCGTGATAATATTCTTGAAGCACCTGATATATCTTTTCGGCCTTCTGAAACCGGGATTGCCGGTCAAACAGGACCTGACGGTCGCAGGCATAATGATAAGCAGTTGCACCACACTCCACGGTTAGCTCCTTTCTCCGACGATATAAACTCCACTGCCGCGGCGGGGTTTAACTCTTCGGCCCAGGATCGAGATGGCCAGAAGGACAGGAAAGAATAAACTGTACAACATTTTCCGCTTCTCCCGCCCCTCGGTAATCAGGTAAGACAGGTCGTTGGCCAGGGTTTCCAACGAAGAATAGGTATACCCCTTCTCAATTATCTTAAAATTCGCCTGGATAAACAATTGCTCCAGCTCTTCCATCAGATATCCCGGCCGGACATGCCCCTCGATATCGAAGTTGATCCGTTTCCGGCCGAACAGATAGCGGTACTTATGGGGAACATGCACAATCAGTTTGCCGGACTTATTGAGCAGGTCATAGATTTTTTTGACTATGGTCAGGTCGTCTTCAATGTGTTCCAAGACGTCGATGGCCACGATACAGTCAAATTTATCGACACAACTTTGGTCAAAGATATCCTTGGCTTCAAAGCAACAGTTATCCAACTCCAGGGCCTTGACCAGATCATTGGCGGTGGCCACTTTCTCTTGATTCAGGTCCACCCCGATGACTTCCGACTGGGGCAGGCACTTGCCCATCTCAATGGTAAAGACGCCGCGGCCGCTTCCGATGTCCAGCACCCGGCAAGAGTCTTTAAGGTATTTTTTGATAATCGGGATCATCCGCCAGGCCCTGATCCGCATCCCCAGGATCGGCATCCCAAAAATCTTGATATATAGCCGTTCCAGGCGACTGAAATCGGGACTCTGACAAAATTCACTGCCCAGCATGGTCATTTTCATTTCTCCGGTTCAACTTATTCTTGGCCCCGAGATATTCGCCCAGGGCGTAGAGCATCCAGGCATTGCACCAGCGCATGAAGGAGAATCGCTTGGTATAGTATTTGGTCTTCTGGTAGTAAAAGTACCCGTCTCCCGAGTAAAACTCACGGATGGTCCAGTCGAGAATCTTTTCAGCCAGGTGGAGATAATCAGAATTTAACCGGCTGACCTTGGAGAAGGTGATGACGCCCTGGGCGCTGCCGTGAATATCATATGGGAATTCCTGATTGTCCCTATTCTTGGGCGCTCCGTCCGCGGTAAACAAGTGCTTCTCGTAATACTCGGTCGCCCGGAGCAGCAATGGTTTCCATTCCCAATGATCCAGGCTCTCCA
>JADFYC010000195.1 GCA_015233295.1 Deltaproteobacteria bacterium
GGCACCGCCTGGACCGGGGGGCTGATGTATTTATTCAATGTCGATTTGAACTTAGCCAACGCCATCTTTTTACCCCTGGTCTTTGGGGCCGGGGTGGAGTATGGGATTATCATTGTGCAACGGTGGCGCCAGGAAAGCCGCGAGGGGGGAACAGCCATGCTGCCGGTCAGCACGGCCAAAGGGGTGGTCATTGCAGGTCTATCGACCACGGTTGGCTTCGGCAGCCTGATCATCTCCGACCACCAGGGGATCTATAGCCTGGGGTTCTTGTCCATGATGGGTAGTCTAAGTGTCTTAGCCGCAGCCGTGGTTTTTCTCCCGGCCCTGTTACAGGTGGTCACGGGATCGGCCGGGGGCGGCGTCCCGATAATCCCAGACTGTTCCGAGATACAGGAAGCTCCGGATAGAACTGTTTCCAACTTGAAGTCCTTAAGTCGTGAGGAGATATCATGAGAAGAAAGATCATCGTCTTAATTATTTGTCTTTTGACCCTTGTTTTCTTTTCCGGTCTGGTTCATGCCGGCCCGGCCACGGATCGCATCCGGGATATGCTCGAAAAAGTTATGTCTATCCAGACCGACCCCCAACTTCAAGGACCGGAGCAAAGGGAGCAGCGGAGAACGGCAACCAAAGCAGTTATCGCCGCCAATTTCGATCTTGAGGACATGGCTAAAAATGCCCTGGATCAATCCTGGTCAAAGCTCACCGGCCCACAACGTCTGGAATTCAAGAGTATTTTTCAAGACCTGTTTCTTGATTCTTACACCCGGTTGGTGCTGGATTTTTTAAAGAAGGAAGAAATCCACTACACCAAGGAAGAGCTTAACCAGGGCCGGGCTTTGGTCAAGACGACAATAGTTCGGGCAAGTGATGAAATCCAGGTGGAATATTGGGTGGCTTCGGTGAAGCGGGAATGGTTGGTCCAAGATGTCAAGATAGATGGGGTCAGCATTGTGGAAAAGTACCGAAAATCATTTGCCCGGGTGATTACGCAAGAATCCTATGAAGCCCTGTTGCAGAAGATGCGAACCCAACAAAAGGCTACGGGATCATCATCCTGAGATAGGATCAGGCGCCTAATCGCTAAATGTTACTTTGACTCCGAGGGCGACTTAACTTCGCCCACGGGGGCATCCTCTTCACGCAATCGCGGCCGGCCCGCTTTATCGGGATACTTGCCCCGAATGCCGCCATAAAAGGCTCGCAACCTGTCCATATCGGCCCGGACGTCGCCGCTGGGGAAGAAGAAGCCGCCGAACCCGCAACGTTTCCGGCCATAGTCCAGAAAGCCGAGACCAATCGGTACGTTGGCTATCCGGGCAATATGGTAGAAGCCCGACTTCCAATGGTCGGTTTTCCCCCGGGTCCCCTCCGGGGGTACGGCCAGTATCAGGTTCGTCGAGGCGTTGAATGATGCCGCGATTTGTTCGACCAGGTTCTGGGGCGCCTGCCGGTTAACCGGAATACCGCCCAGAGCGCTCAGCATCCGGCCGCATCTGCCCTTAAACAGACTATGTTTACCCAACCAAGAGACGCGTATGCGTAATACATATGCCGCGGCCAGCATAAACGGCACGTCCCAGTTCGAGGTGTGAGGGGCGGCGATAAGCACAAACTTTGCCGGTAACCGTTCTCCACCTTCTATTCGCCAACCCCAGAGCGCCAGCCAGAGCCTTCCGATCCAATAACCCATGCTTCATTTTCCTTCTGACGCGGCTTTCTTCTCCTTGATGACGGAGTCTTTAATGGCCAGTGTCGGATCCCCGAATAAGGAGAACCGAAGCCAGTTCATCCCCAATTTTAGCAATTCGAGGTCATCCGTTTTTATCTTTTCGGCCAGATCAGCCGGCAAATCGAACAGGGTCAGGAACCGGCTGCCCAAAACAAACCGACGGAATTCATCTAAGTTGTATGACGCCATAACAAACATTTGAAATTTTTGGGGATTAAACGCGGCCTGGGGACCGGGGACCTTTCGAGTAATGATTTCCATCCACAAGTCATTGTAAAAGTTATACTCTGTCAGGCCTTGATCGGCTTGCCAGTCCGCCACGGTCCATTCCCGGCCTTGTCCAAAACCGGTGCAATGGGCTTCTTTGACGAAGAAGAACTGTTCCTTGACGCTCAGTCTGGGGTCTGGTTTGGTGGCGGCACGGCCCAGCGGGTACATCCGGCAGGCCCCTGGACGGTCTTCGTAGATGGAGCATCCCTGGTCAGTGACGAATGGGCAACGCTTCTTTTCGTCATCTTTCATTCTCAGGAAGGCCATGGGTAAACCGTGATGTCCGGTGGCCCGGTTGGTAGTGTAATCATCCAAGAAGACCTCGGAAGGAATCTTGAGATGGTTTTTCATCCGCAAGACATCGTAGGGCGTCAACATCAGGTTCAGGTCAGCACAACAGACGTTGAAGCAGCTTACCCCGGAATGGCAGCCAAAGACGAAGCCATCATGTTCCAGAGGTTGTAGGGCCTCGGGGTTGTGGTCATTAATAATTCTTTTTAAATCCATAGATTATTGCCCGTCCTCTCCCTCTGCGATATTCTTGGTGTGGGCCTCGACGACTTCGTCCTTGACCTTGAGGACTATTCGTCCCAGTAAGCCGAACTTGATCCAATCAAAGGCTAGCTTGAGCAGTTCTACGTCATTTCGCTTTATTTTTTCCACTCTAGTCGGGGAGATATCGAATTTGGACAAGAAGCTGCTACCGAAGACGAACCGCCGAAACTCATCGATGTTATATGTGGCCATAAAGACCATTTTTTTGATGGCGTCATTATCCACTTCCACATCTCGTAAACGCTCGTTGCCGGTGAGTTCGTTGAAACTATCCTCCACGTCCCGGAGGTTGATCAACCCCTGGTCTTCCAGATATTCCGAGAGGTAGTATTGCCGGTCTTCATTAAGACCAAAACAGCGGTCGGCCACGTCCATGGTGAAGAAATCGCCTTCCTGATCCATATCTATGGGAAACATCCGGCAGGCCCAGGGCCGGACATCATAAATGGCGCATCCCTCGTCGCCGACAAAGGGGCATTTCTTGTCGGTCTCGTTCATTTTCAGGACTAGCAGCGGAATCACGTGCTTGTCTCCGGAAACGACCTCAGTGTACTTATCAATACACTCTCCTGAAGATATCCCCAGATGGTTTTTCATCCGGAGGAGGTCATACGGGGTGAGAAAAATATTTATGTCACGGCAACAGGTGGTGAAACACGACACCCCGTGGTGACAGGAAAATCGAAAGGAGTCTTCCAACATCAGTTTTTTTTGTTCCCAGTCCTTACTTGGTTCGTTCATTCAATTCATCCTCACAATTATAGTTTTCCAAACCCGGAAGTTCACGTAGTTATTCAGCCATGTTAAAAGTACAACGCAGAGGACGCAAAGGGAACGAAGAGAACGCAGAGATATTGGAAGTCATATCAGAAAACTCTGTGTCCTCTTTTTTCTCTCCGCGTCCTTTGGGTTGTGCTTTTTTTCAAAAGACTGAAATGCGTCATTGGATTAGTTTAGTTCGCTCAAAGAGTCAAGTCAACAGAATTTGCGGTCACAACGTCGAACATGCAGTTTTTATTGGTATTACGTTCTATGGAAGGAGTGGCTCGATCAGGTCCAAATATTTCCTTTCCACCACCGGCCAGGTGTAAGCTTCTTTGACGAATCTCTGGCCCTGGATGCCCAATTGCCGTCTGGTCTCCTCCTCATTCAGGTAGTTGACTGCGACCACAAACTCGGTCGGATCTGAATACCACAGGCCGCCTTGGGCGCGGCGACATTGCCCGACCAAGACGCGACATTTTCCGTTGACCAAGACTGCCTTGCCAGCCCACCAGGCTTCCAATAAAACGATGGATAGGCTTTCGTATGGAGACGGCATAATCAGAAAATCGCAGGCCGCCAGCGCGTTCCACTTGGTTTGTTCATCCACAAAGCCCAGAGAGATGATATCCGGATGCTTCGGCACATCCATGGTCGGCTTGCCCAACAAGACCAACTTTCGGGGCGCCTGATTCTGTTTTTGTAACCCCATGAAGTTATGGAACAGGTCATCACACCCTTTGGATGGGTCGATCCGCCCGATGTATAGGAGGAACCTCTCATTGATTCGAAATTCACTGCGAAACCGGTCTCCGTCAAGGGTTTCCGGGGGATCCAAAGCCATCCCGGCCACTGGTCCGGTCAATCGGGCCCCGGGAAATCGGGTTTTGAGAAAATCAAGCTCTTCCGGGGTATGGAAAATTAATCCCTGTGGGAGATGGAAGAATTTGTCCCACATGCTCATGTAAATCGGCCATTCGTCGTGGGCCAGGGGAGCCAGATAGGCTTTATCCTGAACCAGCGGCAGGGTAAAATAGGTGGTGGCATACAAATATGGAAAGAAGACGAAAGCATCGAATTCCGCGGCATGTTGTCTCACGTAATCCAGGAGTGCGGGGCTCCAGGGACCTTGAGCGCGCATCCACTTCTCTTGTTCTTCTATGGTGGCATTTTTGACGCGGGGGGGCAATCCTTTCCGAAAGACGATTAAATGCGTTGATGTTCCTGGGCGAGGCTACCGGGAAGCGTCGCACCCTGGTCTCTCCGATCAATTCTTCACCGGGGGGATAATGATTTGCCCAGGTCACGTAATCCAGAGCCGTGGTGGTGAACACTTCCGTGTGCCAATATTTGCCCATCTTCTGAGCTATCTTAAGGCAGAGAAGCTCCGCACCGCCATTGACTTCCAAACCACATCTCTGAACGACAAAAGCAACCCTCAACCGCCTGGTTGCCCGGTTGTCCGGGGTAAGATATTTTTGCTCGCTTGCATCCTGGTGATATCTTGCCTGCATGTGCTGTTTGTTCCCTTAGATATATAAAACCGCTTTTCAAAATCATTAGTTGCGGGCATCTGTCACGAGTTGTGTCCATGATCGGTAGTGTCTCGGCAAATCTTTTAGAGAAATTCGCAACCGGTAATCCGTGACGGGATTCAGGGCTCCGTTTTGACCAAAGGGGGAGGTGCGGCGCCTTCAATAGATCTGATGTGAATATCGCGCTTAGGATATGGGATTTCTATCTTTCGTTCCCGGAATAGACGGTCAATTTCAAATCGGAGTTCCGATTCCACAGTTACGGCGTGTTGGACGGAGGTCCACACTCGAAGCTTGAAAATAAGGGCGCTGTCTCCGAAGTCGGCAAAAAGAACATCCGGTTTCGGCTCCTGGAGGACCAGCGGATGTTTGTCAGCCGCCTCCAGCAGGGCCTGCTTGATTGCATCCACGTCGGCCCCATAGGATGTGCCTATGCTGATGTTGCGTCTGACCCGCATGTCCTTGAAACTCCAATTTGTTAATTGGTTACTGATCAAATCCGAATTGGGGATGATCAGTGAGGCGTTATCCCAAGTCTGGACTATGGTCGACCGCACCCGGATATTCTTCACCGTCCCTGTAATACCGCGAATTTCTATCACGTCACCCACCTGGATGGGACGTTCGAACAGGAGAATAATGCCGCTGACTAAATTGTTGAAAATGGTCTGCAGACCAAAACCGAGTCCCACGCCCAGAGCACCAAAGGCCACTGCCAGAGAAGTCGCGCTTAAACCCAGGGCATAAAATGCTGAAATAATTCCAAAGGCCCAGATGGCATAACCCGAGACACTGGCCATCGACTCTTGAACGCCTAAGGCCAGGCCGCTCGTGGCCAAAAGTGTTTTGAGGAAGAATCTCCGCCACAATCGTGTCGCCGCGTGGGTAAACAACAGAACCAGGAAAGCTTGCACCAATCCCAAAAGACTCAAATTCATGCCGCCCAGCGGAACGGCGTAGGTCATCACCTGGACAAAGCCTACAGCCACGGCTTCTTTTCCACCCCAAGCCAGAATGAGCAAAGTCAAGACAGTTCCCAGCCAGGCCACCCAACAAAGCCGCAACACGAGCCACCGGATGGGCAGTGACCCTTCTTTGTCTTCGGTGGTCTCCGATTCGGACATCTTTTGGAAGCCGCGCTCTTCCTCCCGAATGATAAAGAATATCAAGCCACCCCACAGCAGTACCGACGAGGTTAGACCCCAGGATATGTACCAGCGCAATGCCAACTGGCCATACCCGGATAGTTCCAAGAAAGCACCCGCACCGACGATAAAGTATCCCAGTCCTGCTAAGGTGGTTCGCCAATTCGGTGAGTGTGACTGCTTTTCGGTTGCTGGAGCATCGCCTTCCCGAATCAAAACTCGCCCTAGATAGATACTCCATCCCAGGAATCCGAACTCAAAGAGCAGCCGACCCAACAGAAGGAGGGCCCCGACGCCGCCCAAGAGGCTGTAGGCTGCAGTGTAACCTATGGCAAAAATAAAAGAAATGCGTAACATCAGCCGTAACAGGCAGACCAACCGAACCGACACTTGGTGATGTTCACCTTCATTCCACAACGTCAGGAAATCGAGCCACCATTTACATAATATCCAGATCAGCAGGACATGGCAGACTGCCCGAAGAAAGGGAACCGATGAAGACACAAAAGGCAGCATAGAGTATAGATATAGGGCCAGGGTGGTTCCCAACAGCGGGAAAGAACGGTAAAATATCCGCAACGCCAATAATCGCCATTGGTCCCGGCTGAAAAACGGTTGTTGTTCCAGATTGACCAACACCCGGACCAGCCGACGGAGAATGGCCAGGATAATGATCAGCAACAGGACGGTTGTAATGTATAAAAAGCCGCCGGAGACAAAAAAATCTACAATCTTTGAAGGCTCCAGATCACGCGTCAAAAGCAATTGCAGCCGCTTGACCAATCCACCAATCTCTTCTTGAATCTTGACCCAACCCAAGGCCGCAGCCGGGCCATCTTTTCTCTTAAAGATTTCTTCTTTTTTCTGTTCTTTAATGGTTGCGTCGAATTTTT
>JADFYC010000196.1 GCA_015233295.1 Deltaproteobacteria bacterium
GTCGGAAGGCCCCTCAGCCACGATGGACCCGGTATCCAGGACATAGCCGCGGTGGGCGAATCGTAGAGCCACCCGGGCATTTTGCTCCACCAGTAGAATGGTCATGCCGTGTTCATTTAGCTTTCGCATGGCCCTAAATAACTCCTGCATGAGCAAAGGCGCCAGGCCCATGCTGGGTTCGTCGAGCAGTATAAACCGGCAATTGGACATGAGGGCCCGGCCCATGGCCAGCATTTGTTGCTCTCCGCCGGACATGGTTCCGGCTAATTGGTCAGACCTCTCGTTGAGCCGGGGGAACATATCAAAGACCTGCTCGATATCGGCGGCCACCTCTGCCTTAGTCTTACTGGAGTATCTGGTATAGGCACCCAGACGCAGGTTGTCCATGACGGTCAGATTGGCAAAAATCTGGCGTCCTTCAGGGGCCTGGGAAATGCCCAGCCGGACAATCTGATAAGCCGGAATCCGGCCGATTTCTTCACCATTAAGGCGGATCTGCCCCGAGGCAGACGGCACCAGTCCGCAAATGGTGTTAATCAAGGTGGACTTTCCGGCCCCATTGGCCCCAATCAGCGTGACACATTCGGTCTCACCTAAATGCAACGAGAGATCTTTAAGGACATGGACCTTATCATAGAAGACGTTAAGATGGCTTATTTCCAGCATCACTTCCGTCCCGACCGAGGTTGGTTTCAGATTCCTCCAGACAAATGGCGGCGCCCAAGTAAGCTTCAATAACCTTTTCGTTAGCCTGTATTTCCGTTGGGGTTCCCTCGGCCAATTTAGCTCCGAAACACAACACCACGATGTGGTCGGATATCCCCATGACCAGGCTCATGTCGTGCTCGATGAGCAACACGGTAATGCCCCGGCCGCGAATATCCTTGATCAGTTGCGCCATCGTCTCTTTTTCCTGTGGATTTAGCCCGCCGGCCGGTTCATCCAGGAGAAGTAACTTAGGTTCCAGGGCCAGGGCCCGGGCTATTTCCAAATACCGCTGCAAGCCTAAGGGCAGAGACAGGGCGTCCAGGTGGGCCTGATCGGCCAGCCCGACAAATTCCAAAAACTCCAACGCCTTTTGCCGAATTACCCGCTCATCTCGCCGGCTCGACGGTAACTTTAAAGAACAGGAAAGGAACCCTGAGCTGGTTTTGATGTGGCGGGCGACCATGACATTTTCCAGTACCGTCATGTGCCGAAATAGACTTAAGTGCTGGAACGTCCGGGATATTCCGGCTGCCGCCACCAGGTGGGACGGACTCCCCGAAATCTGCCTGCCCTGGAAGAGCACCGCCCCTCCGGACGGGGTGATGGATCCGGAAATAACATTGATCAACGTCGTCTTGCCGGCGCCATTGGGGCCGATAATGGCGGTAATAGCCTTCTCGGTGATAGCGGCGGACACACCGGCTAGAGCCATCAACCCGCCGAACTCTACCGAAATGTTTTGGATAGACAGGATGTCATTCACTTTTCAGCCGTTTCTTTCGTTTTGCAGTGCTGAAATAAGCCTTGCATCAGACCCACTACGCCTTGGGGCATGAACATCATGATGCCCAGCAGCACCAGGCCATAGACCAAAATGTCATAGTCGTGAAAGACCCTTAGAGACTCCGGCAGGATGGTCATTATGATCGTCCCGAAAACAGCCCCCCAAACGTTCGTCATCCCCCCCACCGCGACCATAACCACAAACATAATCGATTGATTGATGGAAAAAGAGCCCGGCGAAATAAAAGTGACATAATGGGCATAGAGAGACCCGGCGATCGCGGCCAGGCCGGCGGAGATAATGAAAATCCTGAGTTTTAAGAAACTCGTATCCAGACCCATGGCCCGGGCCGCGTCTTCATTGCCGTGAATAGCCCGCAAGGCCCGACCGATCCGAGAGTGGATCAAATTCAGGGACAAGATCATGGCCATCAGGACCAGGCCCCAAATGAGGTAAAACCACTCCGTGGCGGAGGAGAATGACCAGGCCCCAAATTCTAAAGTAGGAATATTACCGAATCCGGATGGGCCACCGGTCATAGCCCGGAAAGGTTGGAGGGCCGACGACAGCCTGGCCGGGGCCAGACCCACGGCTTCACCTACGGCCTGGATGAATCGAACCGCGTCACTGGTGTCGGCCTGGGCGGTAATATGAATGATCTCGCCGATGCCCAAGGTGGCCATAGCCAGGTAATGACCACGAAGTTTCAATGTAGGAATACCCACCAGGTAGGATAGTAGGGCACTAAGCCCCAGCCCCAATAGTATGCCCAACCAGGCGCTGTATCCGAATTGGGTGGTCAGGATCCCGGAACTGTAGGCTCCGATGGCAAAAAAACCGGCTTGACCGATGGATATCTGACCGGCATACCCCAGGAGCAGAGACAAACCAATGGTCACCAGGCAAAAAATCCCGGCGAAATTGATCACTCGGAGGGAATAGGAACCCGTTACGATATGCGGGAATAAGAGAATTACAATGGCAAAAATAACCAAGGTGACAAGATTGCCGCGCCCCATATATCACTCTCCACATAGTGCCGGCCGAAAAAACACCAAACCGGTCTTCGGATGAGGCTGGTTAGAAGTCTTTGAATCTTGCCGCCTCAGCACTGCCGAACAGACCGCTAGGCCGGTAAAACAGGACAGCCAACAGGATAATCAAGGAAATAGCGTCCTTATATCCGGAAGAGATCAACCCCGTCCCCAATGCTTCCAAGATTCCCAATATAAATCCGGCCACCACGGCCCCATAGCCATTACCCAAACCTCCCAGGACCGCGGCCCCAAACCCCTTCAAAGCCAGCATCGGACCTCGATCGTAATCCATCAGGGTGATGGGTGTGACCACGTAGCCAGCCACCGCCCCAACCAGAGCCGACATGGCAAAAGACAATAAAATCATTGACCGGTCATTGATGCCCATGAGTTTGGCGATGTCCCGATTAAAGGCGCAAGCCTGCATGGCTTTCCCGGTCATGGTAAAGCCGAAAAATAAGCCCACCATGATGACCACGATGATGATCACCCCCAGCACTAACAGAGTTTGCGGGACAATGGCCGCGCCAAAGAGGCTAATAGACTTTTCCGGGAGGAAGTGGTCCATGAAATACGGGTCCTTCCCGAAGGTAAACATAACTATGCCGCGTATCACAATGGACAGGGCAATGGTGATGATCACCAGTTGCATCACCGTGGGGTTCTTCATCGATTCAATGACCTTGTTTCTCAAGAGCGCATAGGCCCCTAAGGCCACACCCACGGCCACCGGAGCGGAAATCACCAGGGGCCACCCGGCCACAGCCCGGCAAAGCCACAAGACCGTAGCCGTGATGGCCGCATAGTGGAAGCCAGTCAAATGGGTTATCGGTTCGATGGCCACCTTTTCCATGATTATACCGACCAGGGTGGTCGTGCCCACCGCCAGTAAAAAAGCCAACAAAATGGCCATATAGGTAGGAAGTCCAGCCGATTTCAGCGCCCCCACGAAGGTGACTCCAAGCATCCCGCCCAGCATCACGAATTCCCCCTGGGCAAAATTGATTATGCTGGTGGCATTATAGACCATGGTAAAGCCCAGGCCGACCATGGCATAAATGGCCCCGATGGTGATGCCCGACAGAATATATTGGAGGATATCGGTGATCGAACTCATGGCCCGTCTCCGCCGACTGGAACTTCAGTCAACTGGTTGCGCGTTGCTGGTTACTGGTTCCCAGGTCTTCACCCCAATGCTGTTGAATTAAGGCAAGGCTTGATCATCCTCGGATGTGATAAGATTCCTCACATTCGTTCGGAATGACAAATTTGCCTCGCCATTCCATATGGTCCACTTCCCTGTCATTTCGAGCGAAGCGAGAAATCTTGAAGTCGCACTCTTAATGCAACAGCATTGGGTCTTCACCTGGGCTAACCTAGTTCGCCCCTACGGGGTTTGTTTGGAATTGGCCATTCCAAACAAATTTAATGTATTTGCCCTGAGTTGTTACCTGTTGCCGGCTGGTGGTGGTTTTGGACCGGCACCGGCAACAGGTGCTTTCAAAACGTCGTCTGCGGCCGTGTCAGGTATGACTTATTTGCCTTTCATGAACAGAGGAATGATCTTGCCACCTTTGTCCACGTAAAGAAGCTCCAGGGAACCGTCTTTGTCCAGGCCGGTGTGATCGGTGGGGCTCATATTGAATACTCCGGCTGTTCCAACCCAGCCCTTGGTCTCTTCCAAACCATCGCGGATAAGCTGTCTGGCCTTGGCCACGTCCATCTCCGGGGTAACTTTTTTGGCCTTGATGGCGTTAATGACCAGCCACAAGGAATCATACCCGTGCCCCCCAAAGGTGCTAATGGGCGGACCGTATTTTTTCTCATAAGCGTTCTTGTAGTCTACGGTCACCTTTTTCTGGATGTGATCAGCCGGCAACACGTCCGCGACCATCAGCCGGCTGGCTGGAAAAATGGTTCCTTCGGCCGCTTCACCCGCGGCTTGAATGTACTTCGGATTGGCGAAGCCATGGCTCTGGAAGAGCGGTATTTTTAGGCCCAATTGACGCATATTCTTGGGAACAATCGACTGGGCCGGGACGATGGACCAGTTGACCACGGCGCCAGCCCCGGAGGAGGAGATTTTCCGGAGTTGGGCGGTCATATCGGTATCACCCGGGCCATAGGTTTCGTCGGCCACAATCTCGATGCCCAGGCCTTTGGAGTAGGTTTGCAATTGCTTCCGGCCTTGTTGTCCGAAGGCCAGGGTTTCCGAGAGGATCCCAATCTTTTTGATCCCCATTTTATTTATTTGCTCCAATATCTTGATCGCGACGTGGGAATCCAGCGGCGGGACCTTAAAAATGAATGTGGCGCTTCCGATAGGGGTCACGATCGCTTCGGCCGCGGAGGCCGACACCATTGGAATTTTGGCCTTTTCAGCAATCGGCTTAACAGCGAGACTGTTGCCGCTGATCGAAGGCCCCAAAATCGCCAGAACCTGCTCCTTATTAATTAACTTTTCAGCGGCATTAACTGCCTTCTGTTCGAGGCTTTCATCGTCTTCCACGATCACCTCTATGGGGATCCCGTTAATTCCGCCGGCTTTGTTAACCTCTTCCTGGATCATCATCACCGTTTTCTTTTCCGGATCACCCAACCATGAGGCCTTGCCGGAAACAGAGAAAATGGCCCCAATCTTGAATGGTTTCTTGTCCGCGGCGGAAGCACACACTACCATTGTCAGGGCGAAAATCACGGTAACAACGCCTGTGATAACCGAACGTCCTTTCATTTTGCTTTCCTCCATCTGGTATCTGGTTTAGGGAAATGGATAAATTGGAGATGAAACTGGTCAAGAAACATCCCCTGCCCGGCGTCGGGTCCGCCTCCGTGTTGCGGAAACGGTAACTTAGCCCAGGCGGAATCGCATCCAGCCAGGGGCGGCCGGGCTTATGGCCAACACATTGAAAAATTAAGTAAAACACGACTTAGTTGATAAACCACTGGTTGACGATATTATGATTAATGGACTAGGCTGTCAAGCGAATACTCGGGGCCTGGCATTAATTGTCAGTTCGCCTACAGTTATGTTAACTATTTGGAATAAAGTATATTTTATTTTAAAGCGACTTATGAGTTAAGTTTTTTTCAAGTTAACTTCAGGTCCCGGACCATAATTTTCTTCACCTTCACCAAACAGGTCTATTGCCAAAAATCGTTTTTTCCGGTATAATAGGTTGATTATGGAAAGCCGGCCTGAAACGTTACGCCCCTAACGCCCAGTCACCAGGGAAGTATGTTGATTCAAATGGAACCTCAAATCAATCCAGACAATGTGACCAGCCCGGTTGCGCCCTCCCCTCGTCCCACCGCTCGGCGTATATTTCAAACCTTCGTGATTCTAATGGCCATGGGGGTGGCCGGCTATGCGGTGACGCAATTTCATGCCATTCGGAAATTTGAAAATCCCATTGCTTATGCCATGGTAGGCGACATTTTGTATTTAGTTGAAAAAGAAAACAACACCCTGCTTGAACTGCGAGGCTTCCAATCGGGTCATCCCATGTCGGCCACCGGAATTTATCGGATTGAAGAGGACGATGCAGAATATTATTATATGGTGCGCAAGATCCATCCCGGCCCGGAGGGGATAATCGTCCACAGTTACGTGTACAAGAAAGGGTCCCGGGAGTTCGTGGGCTACCGATATCGCCGGTACAGCGACCCGAGTCAACCACCCCTGGATATTTTTACCATTTATTTTAAGACTCCCCTGGACTACCCGGAAGTCAACTATGCCTACAATCAGGCCGGTTATCATTTTTTTATAAATAATATTAACGGATTGCATAATGTCTGGCGTGTCCCGCCCCAAGGCCGGGTGGTCATGCGCGGCGACGTGGTTCCCCCGGAAGTCCGGTCCTACGGCGACTTGAACGACACCCTATCTCAGTGGGGAGATATCACCATTGGCCAGGAAGGACGGATATTTGTTTCCTCCAGCGCCACGGGCCGGGTGATTGAATACGCACCGGACGGCCGCCGAGTCAGTGAGATAGGAACTGTTGGGTTTGCCCCGGGCGAACTTCTGGCCCCGGTCAACGTCTTCTTTGTCAGCCTTGACCAGACCAGGCCGGCCTTACTGACCGTGGCCAGCACCGGCAACCGGACCTGGACTCAGTTTGACGCGGCCGGGCAGGTGGTCCAGACCATCTCCCCTCTGGCCGCCGGTTACCCCTACCCCGACATTTTGGTGGAGGATATCTTTGCCCCTGAAC
>JADFYC010000197.1:0-554 GCA_015233295.1 Deltaproteobacteria bacterium
GTAGGCCAGTTGGAATAGCTTTTGTTCATGGCCGGTGGGGAGATAAAAGGGCTTTCTGGTCACCAGATAGTCGTTCATTGGTACCGCCGTTTGAGTGGTTGCGGGTTGAGCCTTACGAGTAGTGGGTTGCGTGTTACGGGTTTATGCTTAATTACCGATTGGTTATCTTCAATAGATAACCCGAAGTAACGTCAAGATATTTTCTTAACGTACAATAGCAATTGCATTATGCCGACGGCTTAAGATAGAGTCAAGCTGAACTGGAGCTGTCGCAGGGAATTGCCCAAAAAACCTTCATCTCATATGCTGGGGAGGGAATGATAATTGATGACTTCGTTGTGCTGGTGGCGGAGGGCGCATGATCAGGATTAGAATTAAAGACATTCTCAACCAGCCGAAACTGGGGCAAACGGTTACGGTCAAGGGCTGGTTGCGGACCCGGCGAGACTCAAAGGGTGGGTTTTCCTTTCTTGAAATCAATGATGGCTCGTGCTTGAGCAACCTGCAAATAGTCGCAGGGGGCCACCTGCCCAACTACCAGGAGGAGGTGCTGC
>JADFYC010000197.1:564-6708 GCA_015233295.1 Deltaproteobacteria bacterium
GGCTTACCGTCGGTTGCGCCCTGGTCATCACTGGTGAGCTGGTGGCTTCCCCGGCGCAGGGGCAATCAGTGGAGTTGCAGGCAGCCGACGTCACCTGTTTAGGCGGCGCGGATCCGGCCAAATACCCGCTCCAGAAGAAGCGGCATTCTTTAGAATTCCTGAGAACAATCGCTCATCTAAGGCCGCGGACGAATACTTTCGGGGCCGTGGCCAGGGTCCGCAGTGCCTTATCCGGAGCCATCCACAATTTTTTTCAAAACCGGGGATTCGTGTATATCCACACGCCGATTATTACCACCAGTGACTGTGAAGGGGCCGGCCAGATGTTCCAGGTGACCACGCTGGACCTGAAGCAACCGCCCATGATCGCCGGCCAGGTGGACTTCTCGGCCGACTTTTTTGGCCAGGCGGCTAACTTGACGGTCAGCGGACAACTGGAGGCGGAAATATATGCCCTGGCCTTGGGCGACGTGTATACCTTTGGCCCCACTTTCCGGGCGGAGAATTCAAATACCTCCAGACATCTGTCGGAGTTCTGGATGGTCGAGCCGGAATGCGCCTTTTGTGACCTGGCCGGGGACGTCGGCCTGGCCGAGGAGTTCCTTAAGGCCATATTCAGCCACATCCTGCAACACTGCCCGGAAGACATGAGCTTCTTCAACAAGTTGATTGACTCAACGGTGATCGAGACTTTGGAGAAGATTATTCAAAGCGATTTTGAACGGATCAGCTACACCGAGGCCGTGGAGATACTGACCAGATCACGTGAGAATTTCGCCTTTCCGGTCAGTTGGGGGGCTGATCTGGCCACGGAACATGAGCGTTATCTGACCGAGAAATGGGTCAATAAACCCGTGGTCGTCACGGATTACCCCAAAGAGATTAAGCCGTTTTACATGCGTCTGAACGACGACGGCCGGACGGTGGCTGCCATGGACGTCCTGATGCCCAAGATTGGGGAGATTATCGGCGGTAGCCAGCGGGAAGAGCGGTATCAGGCATTGCAAAGCCGGATGCTCGAAGCGGGATTAAGCCTAGATACTTACTGGTGGTATTTAGAACTACGGGAATTCGGCAGCGCCCCCCACGCCGGGTTTGGCCTGGGTTTTGACCGGCTGGTCCAGTTTGTCACCGGAATGAGCAACATTAGAGATGTTATTCCCTTTCCCCGGACGCCCAAGAGCGCGGCCTTTTAAGCAGGCTCTTGAGGACGCAAATCCCCGAGGATGAGGAGGAAGAAAAGATGACGGTGAAAATAAGTTTGTCCAGCTTGAAAATTGGTCCCCGTCTGATACTGGGATTTTCCCTGGTGGTTATATTAACCATTGCGGTTGGTGGCCTGGCTATGATCGAAATATACTCCATTGCCGGTCTGACGGGCAAGATGTACCGTCATCCTTTGATGGTGGGGCGTGCCATCAGGGATATCAGGGCCAACATAATCCTCATGGATGAATTAATCAGAGGCCTGGTGGAACATCCGGACCAGAAGCATATTATAGAGACAGCGATTAAGCTAAATCGACGTGATCAAGAAACACGGGAGTATTTTGACATAGTCTTGGAACGGTTTTTGGGGGAAAAGAGAATAGCCCAGGAGGCTTTTCAACTTTTTCTCGACTGGCGGCCGATTCGGGGCGAGGTAATTCAGTTGATGCGCGAGGGCAAAAGTGAAGCGGCGGCAGAGTTGGTTAAGGACAAAGGGATAAAAGTTGTCGATGACATGCTTAAAAAAGTGAGGTATGTCAGAGAATTCGCCAACAGCAAGGCGGAAGCATTTTTTGCCGAAGCCGAAATGGTTAAACAACGAACTATGATTTTTATGCTCCTGGTTATCATCTCGACCTTTTTGGCCGGAGCATTAATTGCCTTGTTGATCACCCGGAGTATCACCATACCGCTGAAGAAGATTGTAGCAACCATGTTGAGCATGGCGGAAGGAGATCTGAAAAAGGAAGTCGACATTCATTCCCGGGATGAAATCGGTGAGTTGGCCGACTCATTTCGGGAAATGCAGTCAAATTTGCAGGAAAAGGCAAATATAGCTGAAAAGATTGCGGCCGGAAACTTCACCCAGATGGTCGAGGTAAGAAACCTCCATGATCTAGTCGCCTTGTCTCTAAATCAAATTGTGATCAATTTCAGAGAAGTGGTGAAACAGTCCGAGGCCGTGGCCGCCGGTGACTTCCGGGGAATCGTCGATCCCCGCTCGGAAGAGGATGAACTGGGCCGGGCGCTCCGCAAAAAGACCGATACCCTGCGGGAAGTGTCCGACATCGCCCTGAGTATCAGCCGGGGGGATTACAGCAGATCTATCAAGATTAAAGGACCGAACGATCAACTGGGCCGGGCTCTCAACGAAATGACTCAAGCTTTGCGTGACACTATAGCCGAGAATGCGCGCCAGAACTGGATCAAAACCGGCCAAAACGAACTAAACGAGAAGATGAGCGGAGAACAGGACATCTATACTTTGGGCAAGACCATTGTCAGCTTTTTTGCCAGGTACTTGAACGCCCAGATCGGGACCATTTATTTCGTCAATGACGACCATCGGCTGGAACTTGTGGGGAGTTATGCCTTCAGTAAACGGAAAAGTCTGGCCAATGTCTTTGAATTGGGCCAAGGGTTGGTGGGCCAGGCCGCTTTGGAACGGCAGATTATATCCGTCACCAATGTCCCCGATGATTACATTCGGATCAATTCTTCCTTTGGCAATACCCTCCCCAGGAACATCGTGGTGGTTCCCTTTATTTATGACGATCAGGTCAAAGGTGTGCTGGAGTTGGGGTCCGTGGCCGAATTTTCTGATCAGGTAATGGATTTTTTTAGCGTGGTCAGCGGTACTCTGGCCGTTGCCTTCAACACCGCCGCCAGTCGGCAAAAGCTCGAAGAATTGCTGGCTGAAACCAGCCGCCAGGCTGAGGAACTTCAGATGCAACAGGAACAACTGGCGGCCTCCAATGAGGAATTGGAAGAGCAGACGATGGCGTTGAAGATGTCGGAACAACAATTGAAGCAGCAGCAGGAAGAACTACAAGTGGTGAATGAAGAGTTGGAAGAAAAAAACAACTACCTGGAAGAACAGAAGTCACAGATCCAGCAGAAGAATCTGGATTTGGAGATAATAGGTCAAGATTTAGAAAAGAAGGCCAAAGAACTGGAGATAACCGGAAAATACAAGTCTGAATTCCTGGCCAATATGTCACACGAATTACGTACCCCATTGAATAGCCTGCTTATTTTGGCGCGTAACCTGTCGGATAACAAGAAGCAAAATCTCACCCCGGACCAGGTGGAGGCCGCCCGGATCATCTATAAGAGCGGCGCTGATCTATTGTCGTTGATAAACGAGATACTGGATCTGTCTAAAATAGAAGCCGGCAAAATGATCATTAATGTGGGGGAAGTCATATTGACCGAAGTGGCCGATAATCTTAAGTTGAACTTCAAACATGTTTTTGAGGAAAAGGGACTGATCCTTAACCTGAATTTAGACGCGGGATTGCCGGCCACGATCAAAACAGATCAACAACGACTGGAGCAAATTCTTAAGAATCTAGTGGCCAACGCGGTCAAATTTACTCATCAGGGGAGTGTCACAGTTGATTTTTCCCTACCTCGGGCGGAATCTGACCTGTCGACCAGTGGTTTAAGAGCGGCCAAGGCCGTCGCCATAGCTGTAACGGACACGGGGGTGGGTATACCGCAAGCGAAGCAGATAGAGATATTTCAGGCTTTTCAGCAAGTGGATGGCGGCACCTCCCGGAAATACGGCGGAACGGGATTGGGTTTGTCCATTTCCAAAGAACTGGCCAGGCTCCTGGGTGGGGAGTTGCAGCTCCATAGCCAGGTTGGTGCCGGTTCGACGTTTACCCTGTTTCTGCCTCTAGAAGCGACCGGTCGCTGTGACCGGCAGACGGTCAGGCCCGTTGGGTCGGAACTCGTATTGTCGTCCGAGGAAGTAGAATCGGCCAGGACCACTCCGCCTGGAGACATTCAACCAGCCGGATCGGGACGTTCCCCCCAACGGCTCGAGGTCGAACCAATCAGCGATGACCGGAACAATATCTCTAAAGATGACAGATGTATCCTGATTATCGAAGACGACCCCAATTTTGCCCGCATATTGAGGGATCAATGCCATGAAAAAGGTTTTAAGGCTCTTGTCTCGGCTACAGGAGAAGGCGGTCTGCGCCTGGCGGAGAAACATATTCCTGAGGCCGTTGTTTTAGACTTGAATCTGCCTGGAATTAGTGGGTTGGAGGTGTTGGACTTCCTTAAAGCCAATCCGAAAATCAGGCATATCCCGGTCCATATTATTTCCGCCGCAGAAACTTCTTTGGACGCCTTTAAGCGGGGCGCCATCGGCTTTTTAACCAAACCGGTGCAACAGGAGCAGTTGGAAGAGGCCTTCGGCAAGATCGAAGAGGTCCTGGATAAGAAAATAAAGGATCTGTTGCTCGTGGAAGATGATGAAGCCTTGCGTCGCGCCATTGTTGACCTGGTCGGGGAAGAGGATGTGAAAATCACCGAAGCGGCCACCGGTCAAGAGGCCTTAACCGCCCTCCGGCACGCCGGGTTTGACTGCATGGTCCTGGACCTGGGATTGCCGGACATGACCGGGTTCGAGTTGTTGAATCAACTGGAGAAGGAAAGGCATATCAGCTTGCCGCCGGTGATCGTCTACACCGGAAAAGAATTAAGCCGGGAAGATGAAGCAGAATTGCGGCGATTTGCCGACTCCATTATCATCAAGGGCGTGAAGTCTGAGGAACGGCTCCTGGATGAAACAGCCCTGTTCTTGCACCGCATGGTCAAGACTATGCCGGAAAAAAAGCAGAAAATGATTATTAATCTCCATGACCGGGAGAACATCTTCAGCGATAAAAAAATCTTGGTGGTGGATGATGATATGCGGAATGTCTTTGCCCTGGCTCGGGTTTTAAAAGATAAGGGAATGAACGTGATCAAGGCGGAGGATGGGAAAAAGGCATTGAGTTTATTAAATGAACATCCTGATGTGGATTTAGTTTTGATGGATATCATGATGCCGGTTCTAGATGGATATGAAACCACCAAAAAAATCAGAGAACAAGCACGATTTACCAGGCTGCCGATTATCGCCCTGACGGCCAAGGCCATGAAAGATGACCGGGAGAAGTGCATCGCAGCCGGAGCCAGCGATTACCTGTCTAAACCGGTGGACGTGGACCGGTTGCTGTCGATGATGCGGGTCTGGTTATATAAGTAAGTACGACGAGGAAGAAGTCTCACCATCCTGGTAAAGGATCTTATCCCATGCAACAAGTTCAAGACATCGAAATCGACCTGCTGCTGGAAGCCGTTTTTCTCCGCTATGGTTATGATTTCAGGCAATACGCCCGGGCATCGGTGACCAGGCGGGTCAAGAGTTTTCTGGCCAAATCCGGTTTCAAAAAAGTAAGTGAAATGATTCCGCAACTGCTGTATGATGAATCGTTTTTCGAAAATCTTGTCCAGGATATGTCCATCACCGTGACAGAGATGTTTCGCGACGCCGAGTTCTTTAAGGTGTTGAGGGAAAAAGTCATACCCCATCTCAAAACCTATCCCTTTGTCAAGATCTGGCATGCCGGATGCGCTACCGGGGAGGAGGTCTATTCCCTGGCCATTGTCCTCCAGGAAGAGGGATTTTATGACCGCGCCACTATTTTCGCGACCGATTTCAACCAGGTGGCCATAGACAAAGCCCGCCAGGGGGTATACCGCCTCGACCGGATGAAGGATTTTACCGCCAACTATCAACGCTCGGGAGGAAGCTGGTCCTTTTCGGAATACTACCACGCCCGGTACGACTCGGTTATTATAAATCAATCATTGAAGAGAAATATTACCTTTGCCCACCACAACCTGGTTACGGATACGGTCTTCAGCGAAATGCACTTTGTGCTCTGCCGAAATGTCCTCATCTATTTTGATAAGGCTCTTCAAAGAATGGGGCGATTGGTCGACTCATACCGGGATGTGGATCAACCGTTTAGTCAGACCGAAGAATGGGAGATCAACGAGGTCGGACGGCTTTACCTGTCAATCAAAAAAATGATCGCCCGACTTGAAGAGAACAAAGTTCAATTTAGGCATCAAATCGAAGCCCTGGAAACG
>JADFYC010000198.1 GCA_015233295.1 Deltaproteobacteria bacterium
ATTTGAATTTATAAAACACCTTGCAGCTTTCCATAAACTGGCGAGCGAGAGGTTTTCTTTGGTCTTCTGGAACGGATACGATGATCCGATCCAGTTTGTTTAAGAGCGCGAATTGCTCTTGGGAGACGTAGGGAAGCCCGAAATTACAGACTGACTGAACGGATTCTTGCCAACACTTCAGGCATTCAAACATCGAGGTAACGAAGATCACCGGCTTGGTCGCGTCAACCTTGTTCAACAAATAAAGATGCATTTCAGGGTTGAAGTTTGATATCTTGGGCGTTCCGTCCTTGATGCCGTAGTAGGCTATCTTGTTTCCTTCGGCGTCCCAAACAGTGAAAGCGGTGTGACCGGCCAAGACTGATTTGCCTTTGGGCTGGCCGACTAACATTGAAAACGTAATACCTTCATGGACTCCGGCGTCTTTAAGGACTTGGTTGTATTCCAGTTCGTAGGTAAGATCGAGCGGGGCAGCCTTTGTGGTCTTGCGTTCGGCTTTTTTAAGCAGTAGAACGGCTTTTTTGTAGTCTACGCCCTTAACTTCCATCGCCAGAGAAATGATGTGGCCGGATTTCTTTTCGGGGATGCAGTAAATGAGGTTCTTTTTCTCTCCGACAGTCCTAGCCACGGCCTTGCCTCCACAAGAGGGGCACACATAATAGGCGTATGATCCTTCTTGGGTTGAATCTAGGCCGAGCAGAGACAGAGCGGACACGGTGTCGATGGTTTTCATTGCCGCGGTATAACCAGTCATAGTTTCCTCCTTGTGGGGGCTTGTGTGGGGGCTGCGTGGTGAAACGGGCATTTTTAAGCTCATTTCAGCTAACACATAAAAATAAACTCCCACAAATTCCGCCATGTTAGGGGAAAGACAACCAGTGCTAATTTATTCCTAATCCATGTGCCGCGTGTTCGAGTCACGCCGGGGGCACCAAGAAAATAAAGGACTTAGCCAGAAATGGTTTAGGTCCTTTTTTAGTTGCGTACCCAGTGCGTACCCGTTTGCAGGTTGCCGTACCCTCCGGGGCCTTGACCCACACAGAAGGGGGGCGTCCAGTCGTCACCCGGATCACCCCCCCCTGTGAACATCACTTACGGTTATCAACCTGACCTTGCCCTGGCAACCAGACTACCTCGTTCCTGAAGACTTCCACCAGGCCGCCGGTCAAGTATCAATCGTCCTCACTCGGCCCTTCAGGATTGTAACTCGTGCTGGGCCTGCGCCTCCCTCTGAACCATCAATTTGACCTGGTCCGTCCTCGACAAAGAGTTCCCTGGGCCGCACCCATCCCCATCCGCTATCGCCACCATCCGGTTGAACAGGTGGGTACAATCCCAAACCCGGTTCAGGGCATCACGTAACACGGGTTCGATTCGTCCATTGTCTATGTTGGCTCCAGATCGGGCCGACTCGTGCAGTACGTGCAGGAGGCTGTCCAGAACTTCTATGTTCGTTTTGAAGTGAACCTTCACCATACTCCGTTTCAGATCGTTGATGTCTTCGATGTCCATCAGTTCACCCCCTGGGCCGCAGCCTGGCCAAAAGCATCTTCATTAGGGCTGCAAGGCTCTGATAATTTGGTGCAGATGTCAATAAGCCGCTGGAATAAACCATTGAGCCGCGCCGTATGCCCCAAGGCTTCAATGACCAGGCAATCAAGGCACCCGTCGTTTTGCAGCTTCTCGTTGACAAGCCCCAGAATACTGAGCAGCACCTTGACCGAGTGGGTGGCCTCCATGTCGATGGATTCGACTTCCGTCTGTTCAACTTCTTGAATTCTCACTTCTTGATTCATTTTATTTCCCTCCTCAAAACGAGACCGGCGGTTCAACGAGTGCCTCTAAAGGTTGCCAAACAAGCAACCCGCCCATGCGTCACCACACGGGCACACTCATCAAAACGCCGGTCAAATTTTTCTGGAAATAGAAATAGCCACTAACGGGTGACAAGCCGTGTTTGGGTTTACTTCTTAGAGGACACCAGATTTACACAGGTGGGGTGAGGATGTCAACATTTTTCCGGCCAGGGGATGATCTAAGTTCTACGGAAGCCGTCAGGGTCGTTTTAGGGCAGGATTGAACTCAACCTATTGAAATATCAGGCTGGAGGCATACCCTATCCTATACCCTATCGGAGGGGTATCTGTGATAGAAATAAATGACCGGCTTCTGATACTCCGGGCATCTTCCGGGGAAACTCGTCGAGGCCTGTCAGGGCCGTTTTAAAGGCTATCTACTGCGTGTCTGCCAGGCTCTATCCGGCAGGGATAGGTGGCCCTGGCCTTGACCTATCTTCTACCTAACGGCCTGTCCCAGATTGCTAATGATATTATTTTATGGCCAATAGGCCCCTAAATGTGGTACAGTTAGCCAACCACTTCAGAAAGGGGGTTCAAGATGACATGCCACGATATTGCTAAATATTTCCTGGCTCTCAAGGATGAGGACGCAGGCGACCTAATATCAAACCTAAAGCTGCAAAAGCTTGTCTATTACGCTCAAGGCTTTCACTTGGCTCTTTACGATAAGCCACTATTCTTAGAGCCTATCGAAGCATGGACTCATGGCCCGGTTGTCCCTGAACTTTATCACGCATACAAACAATACGGGGACGGTGATATCCCGATTCCGAAAGGTTTGGACTTTACCCTTTACGACAAATCAACAACTGAACACCTAAATGAAGTCTATTCTACCTTCGGCCAATTTTCAGCCTGGAAGCTGAGAAACCTAACCCACATTGAACCACCATGGATCAACGCAAAAGGCGGCGTCATCACGCATGAGGCGATGAGAGAATACTTCAAGACGCAGTTGAACGATGAATAAGAAAATTAACAAGCCTAAACTGGATGTCAAAAAGTATCGTGTCCACGATGCAGATGAGGCGCCCCCTGATCTGAAAATCCCCATCTTCTCGCTATCTCTTTTAGGTGGGGATTATTGCTTATCTAAATGTGAAAGAGACGAAAAAGCCTCCTTCGCTGACACACTATACAAACTGAGCCAATTAACTTGGATGCAACTTAGGCAGGCCGATAAACATGGCTTGGGCTATGAAAAAATTCACACAACGAGTATCCGTGTCAGAATCCCAGATTCTATTAAAGATCGGTCCTTCATCGCTTTTCGATTTCACGGGAAAGCGCCAATGGTCGGATACCGAGACCAACAAATTTTCTACGTCATATGGATTGACCGAAGTTTTACATTATATGATCACGGATAACCACAGGGGGGCGACATGAGACTCAGATCGTTTGTTTTTGCGGTGATCGGGCTGATGATGTACGCTGGGACGGCAATGGGGCAGATGACTTATGAAATTAATTTGAGTGCTGAAGCACAAAAAGTAAGCCAAGAAGCGGCAAACAAGGTCAAGTGCAATTCAGTAGACGAATGCCGCCGCTTCGTGGTAGTAGCGGTTGGCCAGCATGTCGACACGATGATAGAGTACGCAGCTATTAACGCACAGCTCAATAATTGCCGGAAGGCTAAACCCGTGGTAGTTTATCCGTCAGACAATCCCGATCTTCTTGAAAGGCAGACCCAGGCGGCGGAAGAACAGGCCGATGCAGCACGAAGACAGGCGGACGCACTGGAAAATATTGAAATGTGGAAAATGCTAGGACGTTGAACCGATACACAAACAAGAAAAGCCAGGGATTACGGCCCCTGGCCAATCAAATTATTAAATATCAACAATCTCGTGCTGGCCTGCCTGGCCTTCCGGGCTTCCATGTCGCTTTGAAAGCTTCAAAGTCCGCCACCTTGACCATCCAGCCTTCTTTCCTCTTGTGCGCCGGGAGTTGGCCAGATTTGATGTAGCCACGAACAGCCGACTCGGTAACGCCCAACTTGTAAGCGACCTTGGTCACGTTGTAATATTGGCTCTTATCGAGCGGCTCTGTCCTGAAGGTTAACCGCATCAAAAAGTCTTGGCGGATTCTTTGGTAGTCCATCGGCTCCCGGCCAGGCTTGCAGGTCTTCACGGCTGACAGCGGGTAGAATGTCTCGCAGGCTGGATTGACCGCGGTGGTCTTCGGCCATTCGGCAATCAGGGATTGTGGCCGTTCGGGCCTCCCGCACCTGCCCACGTCCGCCGCCTCGGGGCTGAAGGCGAAACACCGGGAGCAAGTCATTGTTGCGCTGTTGGCTAAACTTGTTTGCATGGCATCTTTCCTTTATCTGGCATCTTGATACGGAATCATACGAAGCGTAATACCGAACGATACGGCCCGTATGCTCAATCATGCTTGGAGCAATGCTCGTAGCATCAATTAGCATTGCTCGGAGCATCAAAGAGCATTGCGCCCCGCATCCGGTCGCATCGTCTACGATGGGTGTGGGTGCTTTCAGTGTGGCCGTCTCGGGCCTCAACCTGTGTTCAATCCCATGCCGGACCCTGATCGTCTGTCGGCTTGTTGGCCAGGGCATTCAGCCGGGTGATTAGCTCCTCCTGTACGGCTCGGGCCAGGTCAATCAGGTCGGTTATGGTCATGGTCTTCAGGTTAATCACTTGACGTCCCTCTTCTTATTCGGCCTGCGCCTGGTCTTTTCCGCCCTTGGCCGGATTCAGCCTCCGGGACACGGTTGATTGTGACCACCGTCCGCCCTTGAACGTAGGTATCCCGGCCTGGTTCAGCCTGTTGGCAATCTCAGTTTGGGATACACCTTCAGACTCCCAGGCCGCCATAACTGGAATAACATCTGGTAAGACGTCCTTGCGGTTCTCACCATTGGCCAGCCTGACTTTGAACTCAATTAATTCCGTGTGAATCTCAGTTCCGGCAACCGGGGGCGTCGGCTTTTCAATTGATTGTTGGGTTCCAACCGGAGGATATTCTTCTTGGTCAGGGCCAAGTTGTGCTTGAAATTCGGCCTGGGCGGTAGGCGCTTCCTGGGTTTCTGGCTGCGTGTGGACGTTTATAGCCTGCTCTGCCGTTAAGATACGGCCATCGCCGGGAATGACTGGTGCATCAACGTTGCTGGTGTAATCCTGGGCCTGTTCTTGTACTGTAGCAGTAACAGCATTAACGGTGTCAAGTTCGTTTTGCGGATCAGCGTCAACGTTACTGTCATCGGCAACCGGCAGGCCGTTGGCATCAACAGCATTAACACCAAATTGAACCTGGGCAAGCTCTTGTGATGTAGCATTAACGTTAATGCTGGTGATAGAGTGAAGGCTCTTTTTGATAGCAGCAACGTTAGCAGTAAGATTATCCCTCAAATCCCTTAATTCCTGAAAGATGCTCTCAGGTATTTCGATTGCTGATGTAGCAGCAACGTTACTGCTAATACTTTGCCACGACTCTTTGAGCAACCGGGAAATCAAATCGTGGTTTGACTCTCGTGACCGCCTCAATGATTCCATAGCCGCCACGGCTTCACCGTCCAGGAGAACCGTCAGCCTCTTGCCGCCTCCGGCCAGCCGCCGGTCAGTCCATTCCTTTATCCGCTCACCTTCTGATTTAACCATCTTGTTCCCCTTTCGTGGCATTAACGTTACTGTTAGCAGTTAAATAATGTTAGCATCACGTTACTGCTTTTTGACCAAGAAATCAAGAGAATTCAGTCGCCTCGACCAAAGAAACATCCCCGACCAGGCATCCGTAGGACAAGCCGTCAAGACTTTCCAATAAACTTGTCGGAAACCAGGGCAGGTCGTCAAGATCAACCTCGGTAGATCGCCTGATTTAGTTTGTGTTTTGCCACGGGATCAAGCTATAATGCGCCTTCAGTTTCCGCTAACTCAACCTGCGTATGGAGACGCTGTCATGACCGATAAAAACAAACCGTCCGACAAGCCGGTCTACGAATCACCTAAACTAGTTGTGCTTAACCGACAGCTACGGAAGGGTCAGGCCACCACTTCTTGCTTATCGGGATCCAGTACGCCAGGGGGCTCTTGCTCAGCCGGCACAGGTGCTGGCTCTTGCGATGGCGGCTCTTCAGGTTGAGATTGATTCCGGTCAGGTAATCAGCCGGACAAAATAAAAAGGCCAGGATATTTCGGCCTCAATTGCCGATTGAAGGGGCGAGAAAATGAACTGTTGGGAATTTAAGAAATGCGGCCGTCAGGCCGGTGGGATCAAGGCCAAAGAGCTTGGGGTTTGTCCGGCTTATCCAGACAACGGAAAAGGTTGTGCCCGTGTGGCCGGAACATTGTGCGGGGGGAAGGTTCAAGGGTCATTCGCCGCTAAATTCGTAAGTTGCAAGGATTGTGATTTTTACAAGAGTGATCATTACGACCGCCCTAAAAGATGATGCTGGCCGTTTGGACAAGAGCGGAAAGGCCGGTGGATGTCCCGGCCCGCTCTCGGTAAAAACCTCACTGCCCGGCTTTCGCTGAGAAAACCTCGCCAAAATAAACGCCCATTTCGTCGCTGATAGTTCCAATCGAAAACGGCCGTTTTCCCTGACAACTCACCAAAGAGAAAATCCATTGCTTTTTCAGACCGGCCAGATATAGTTGAGTAGACCGGCGTCCCTGGGATTATTAGCCACGACTCCTCCGGGGCGGTCCCGGAACCCAAAGCCAGGGCGTCCGGTCATCTGCATTCTGAGGTGGCTAATGGCCTCACCGGTGACCAGTTAGTGGAGTGCCCTTAGTTCGGCCTGGCCGATTTTAAAATGCCAGCTTCACAAGACCGATACCGCTTCAGGTGGCCCAATTTCAGAATGCTCTTCGTTCCCGGCCTG
>JADFYC010000199.1 GCA_015233295.1 Deltaproteobacteria bacterium
AGAAGGAACTACAGGAGCTTTTTGGAAATTTGAAGATGGGTATCCTGAAGATTGAAAAAGCGGAATTGGAGACGATGAATTTTGTTCTCACCCTGGCCGAAGATCTAGGTTGTTCCGGGCTGCCTATTTCTAATGAGACCATATGTAATTATGATGAAGGATTCATCAGCGGCCTGCTCCTGGAGCACACCGGGTCGCGCTTTAATGTTAAGGAAGTCGCCTGCTGGTGTTCCGGTGATAAACTCTGCCGATTTGAAGCAAAACCGGCCGCCTGAGGTTCGCCGATCCGGTTACCGGCCACCGGATCGCAAGATTACTTAAAGGCCGGGTTGATTCCCTTAGTATCTGGTTCTCTTGACTGCCGGGGGAAGGCTGAGCGGTCCGGGTGCCGGCCTGGACCGGGTTATTCTCAGATCATGACCGGCCGGCTCATCTTGATCGCTTGAGTCATTGCCCATTCCCACCAGCGTAGAGAGGGTCAGCACAAAATCATTCAGATGCGCCGCCTGGCTGTTCAACTCTTCGGCGGCCGACGCGGACTGCTGAGCCGAGGCGGCATTTTGCTGCACGACCTTGTCCATCTCGGTGATTCCTCCGCTGATCTGATCAATTCCTTTGGCTTGTTCATTAGAGGCCGTGACAATTTCGTGCATCAACCGGCCCACCTGTGCATTATGCTCAACAACGGCTTCAAATTCTGCTCTCGTCTTGCCGGCCCAAACGGCGCCCTGTTGAATATTCTTAACCGTTTGTTCTATTAATTCATTGGTATCCTGCGTGGCCTCGGCAGCTTTTAGAGCCAATCGGCGGACCTCATCCGCGACCACGGCAAAGCCGGCTCCGGCTTCCCCGGCGCGCGCCGCTTCCACGGCTGCGTTTAAGGCCAACATATTAGTTTGAAAAGCAATTTCATCAATGGTCTTGATGATGGCTTTGATCCCTTCGCCGCTGGATCGAATGGCCTCCATGGCTTTCAAAGTCTCCAGGGCCGCCTCATGGGCCTGGGTCAGGGCCATGGCCGCTTCTCCCCGGGTTCGGTCCGCCAGGTTGGCATTTTCAGAGTTCTGCCGGGTCATGGCCGTCATTTGTTCCAAAGAGGCCGAACTTTCCTCCAGGGCTGCGGCTTGTTCAGAGGTGGCCGATGCTAATACCTGATTGGCCTTAGCTACTTCATTGGCGGCCACGGCCACCTGCTCGGAGGATTGATTCAGCCCTTCGACTACGGAGAGGATGGGCCTGGTAATGCTTCTGGCGAACCACCAAACGAGAAAAATAACAACCAGTAAAAAACTGCCGCCGATGCCTAATATCTTATCTCGGATGGAATAGGCGGAAGACATAAGTTCGGCCATGGTCTGGTTGGTGATAATGCACCATCCGGTCAGAGGGACCTGGGCGAAAGCGGCGAGCTTCTCAATGCCTTCAAAGGTGTAGGGATCAATTCCTTCCTCGTGAGCCAGTATTCTGCCCGTAATCTGTTCCATTCCCTTAAGATTTTTGATGTTGACCTTAAGGACGAGATCATCCCTTTTATGGGAGATAACGATTCCGGCTTGGTCAACCATGTAGGCGTATCCGGTTTGTCCATTCTTGATCTTAAGTATTTCCCGGTTAACGGCGTCTGTTTTCAGCACTCCGGCGATGGCGCCGACGACTTCCTTACTCTGGGCATAAACCGGCACGGCGATGGTGAATGTCAGACCGTCGTTATGCTTAGATCTACAGACATTCCCAAAGGCCGCCCGACCATTTGTAACTGATTTAAAATATGGCTCTTCAGCCACCGATGCGCCCTTGAGTCCGCCTCCGATACTGTCCGAGTAAACAGTGCCCTTAAGATCGACCGCGAAGATGGCCTCATAATCGGCCCCGATCTCCTTCATGGCATGAGCCAGC
Organism: Deltaproteobacteria bacterium; assembly: GCA_015233295.1. Classification (GTDB taxonomy): domain Bacteria; phylum Desulfobacterota; class JADFXK01; order JADFXK01; family JADFXK01; genus JADFXK01. The sequence continues at coordinate 1,897 of JADFYC010000199.1, forward strand.
TTTCGATCTAATTTTTTTATTTCATTAGAAGAGTTTTCAATGCCGTTCTTGGCCACCGTGGTCCCGACATCAATCGGCGTATTACCTAAAGAAATCTCCTTAACCAGATTTAATTCGCCGGCCAGGTAGGTCTGGACAAGCCCGGCCAGGCTTTTGGCCGTGTTGAGGGTTTGTTGTCTGAAAACTAAGGCCATGGACTTGGACGTTTCACGGAAAGTGAGTATCCCGATGATTAATTGGGGGATCACCACCAGAGCGATTCCTCCCAAAATAAGCTTGGTGCTAAGTTTCACTTGTTTCATTTCTTTCCTCCAGACCGGATCGGCCTTGAAACATCTAAGCACCTAATCTCGTTTGTTTTTATACGGACTCGCCGCTTCTTTTTTCCATCATCTCCGGGGTCAGAATGCAATTAGTCGAACTGATTCAAAAAAATAGACAGAATCCACCATCTGACATCCCGACGCTTGTCGTATATCACATTATTTGGCTAAATTCGATACATTTTTATAGGGCCGCCACAGTTATGTCAGAAAAAATAAATAGAGATGATGGACGACCGTGGTCTTAAATCTTCATCGGAACATCTTGCCGCGGCTAGCGAAATAAGTTGTATCCGGAAAACAAACCTGATAAAATTTGATAGAATTATTAGGCCGGGCGGTTATCCAAAAGATCGTTCCGGGTCCTCAACGGCTTGAAAGACTTTAGACATGTGTTCCAGCATTCCTATTCTCTAAGGTTGGACCCGAGGAAAATTATCATGTTGTTTGAAGACATCTTAAGCCATGAGATCATCTTAGGGAATATAGATCGGTCTGGCACGGAAGCAGCATCCCATGAGTGACTTCGCCGATATCACCCCGCTCCGGCCCGACCGGGATGTACCGGTGTCCGTGGTTATCCCGGCTTATAACGCCGCGGCGACCATTGGCCGGACGATTGCTGCCTGTCTGGCCCAGACGGGATTACCGGAGGCGGTGGAAGTGATTGTGGTGGATGACGGCTCCCAAGACCACACAGCGAGCCTGGCCCAGGGCTATCCCGTCAAAGTCATTCGTCAATTAAACAGCGGACCGGCGGCTGCCCGCAATGCCGGATATCGGGCCGCGCGCGGCCGGGTGATCTGTTTTACCGATGCCGATTGCATCCCGGCCGACAACTGGGTGGCCACGTTGCTCCAGGGATTTCAGTCGGAAAAAATCGGCGCCGTCGCCGGCACCTATGAACCGGCCAATCCCGAGTCCTGGCTGGCCGCCTGTATTCAGGCCGAGATTGACGTTCGCCATCTCCGGATGGGGAAGTTTATCCGGGCTTTTGGAACCTATAACGTGGCCATCATTCGCCGCGCCCTGGACGAGGTGGACGGTTTTGACCCGAAATACCGCCGCGCCTCCGGGGAGGACAACGATCTCTCTTACAAGCTACTCAAGGCCGGGTACCGGATTGCCTTCCGCCGCGAGGCCCGGGTCGCCCATTTTCACCCCACCAGAGTTATTAGGTACATGAAAGAGCAGGCCCGGCACGGATTCTGGCGGGCCAAAATCTATCGTCGCCACCCGGACATGACCCGAGGGGATGATTACACCCTGGTCAAGGATATCGTGGAGCCCCCGCTGGCCTTGGCCATTGTCCTGGGTCTGACGACCAGCCTGGTTTGGGCTCAACTCCGGCCGGTGGTCATTTGCCTCACCATTATCCAGGTCATCATTCAGGCACCCATGACCAAAAAAATAGTCGCCCTGACCGGCCAGCGAATGGCAGCCTGGTTCGGTTTAGTCACTTTCGCCCGCGGGTTCGCCCGAGCTCTGGGTCTGGCCGCGGGTCTTGCCCTATTTAGACGGGAAAAACCATGGACTCCCGGACTCTGATCATCATTCCGGCCTATAACGAAGGCCAGAGCATCGCCCCGGTCATCGATAATATTCGGCGTGACTTCCCTCAAGGCGATATTTTAGTGGTTAATGACGGCTCTAGAGATGACACCTCGGAGGTGGCCCATCAAAAGACGGCCTTTGTCTTAGACCTGCCATACAATTCCGGCATCGGCGCAGCAGTCCAGACCGGATTTCTGTTCGCTTTCCGAAATGGGTATGAGGTGGCTATCCAGGTGGATGGTGACGGACAGCACCCAGCCAACGAAATTCATAAACTGACCGAGGCTCTGGACGAGGGATGGGACGTGGCCATCGGTTCTCGATTCGTCCGCAAAACCGGGTACCAATCCACTTTCTTCCGGCGACTGGGCAACAGGATATTCTCCAGCCTGATCCATCTGGTGTGCGGCCAGAAGATTCACGACACCACGTCCGGTTTTAGGGCCGTCAATCGTCAGGTCATTTCCCTTTTCGCTCAAACCTATCCCGGTGATTACCCGGAAGTTGAGGCTCTGGTCTCTCTAGACAAGTACGACTTCAGGATCAAGGAAATCCCGGTCGAGATGAAGGCCCGGCAGGGGGGCCGTTCATCGATTTCTTTTTTTGACTCGGCGTATTATATGATCAAGGTGACTCTTGCAGTCCTTATCACCGCCATTAAGAGAAAGGACTTCTGACCATGGAAACCATCGCTCCCCATCTTCGGGTCATCATTGCCATTATGTGTTTTACACTCATTGGAATCGTAGTAGAACTGATCCGGCAAAACCGGATGCGGGAACGCTTTGCCATCGTCTGGATGGGGGCCTCGGTCCTGGTCCTGGTTTTCGGGATCTGGCCGGACCTGTTGAATGTCATCTCCAGAGTTGTCAAGCTGCACCACTTGACCACCCTGTTCACGTTGTGCCTCATCTTCCTGGTCGCCATCATCCTAAACTTCACCGTGACCATTAGCACGTTGTCTGAAAGAAACCGGAAACTGGCTCAAGAAGTGGCTATTGCCAAATTTCAGATAGAAGAATTAAAAAGGAGCCTGGATAGTATCAAATGTGGGTCCGACATATGACAGAGCGATTCGGGCCACAACCCGGTCTAGACCCAGGGTTTCAATAAGACGTTAGATTAACTACCAACCCCGAAAGGGCAAGATGACATGTCAGACAAAGTCCGGATACTCATCGTTGACGATGATGATATCTACCGTAGTTTCTTGTCAATGATAATTAAAGACATACCCGGCGTGGAATTGGTCGGCGTAGCCGGAAACGGCCAGGTGGCCTTGTCTAAGCTCAAATCACGAAGCGTCGACCTGGTGCTGCTTGATCTGGTCATGCCGATCATGAACGGTCTAGAGACATTAAAGCATATCCGGCATGACTTTCCGGACGTGGCGGTGGTCATCATCAGCGGCATTTATGCCGAGGACGCTGACAGTGTAGTTGAAGCACTCCAGATCGGCGCGCTGGACTATGTCTCCAAAATGGGTGACTCAGGAGATAGTATTTCATCCGATCTGCACTTACGACTGAACACGATCATTGGATTGGTCAGCTCCCGAAAGACCATGCGCTCAGCCAGACTGACCGTCGGCAACAAGGCCCCAGTTAGGAAGGGGCTCAAGAAGCCGGAAAGAACGCCGGTTATAATTGATCAGATGTCCATGGTGGCGCCTCCGGTGACCGTCAAGCAACCATCTCGCCCCGCGCTGCCGGCAAAAATCGCGGTGGTGACCATCGCCGCCTCAACCGGCGGACCTAATGCGCTGCTGGAGGTAATTCCAAAGCTGCCGGGTGATCTGGGCGTGCCGGTCCTGGTCGTCCAACACATGCCGGCCCATCTGACCGCATCTTTCGCCGAGAGTCTGGCCCGAAAATCATCATTAACGGTGCGGGAAGCCGCTAACGGTGAAGAAATTCTGCCCAATGTGGTCTACATCGCCCCAGGCGGACGGCATACCATTGTCAAGCCGGATCAAATCAACCCGCTCACATCTGGACGCAGGTTCATTTGGCAGAACGATGACCCGCCCGAGAACAGTGTTCGTCCCGCTGCGGATGTTCTGTTCAAATCCATGGGCATGGTCTACGGGGGAAACATTTTGGTCGTAATTTTGACCGGCATGGGGTATGACGGGGCCAACGGGGTCAGGGCCATGAAAGACAAGGGCTGCTATTGCCTATCTCAGACGGAGGACACCTGCGTCGTTTATGGCATGCCGCGGGCCGTTGACGACGCAGGTCTGTCGGACGAAAAGGTGCCGCTTGACCTGATAGCCTTTAGAATAGTCGGAATCATCAAAGGGACGGGAGAAAAAATGGCATGACTATCTTTGCCAGCGATCGTGAATTCTTACTGATCCGCGATTTTATCACTGAACAATGCGGGATTTATCTCGATAATAAAAAAAAATATTTGATCGAAACGCGTCTTTCCGGCCTGGCCGAGCGAGAAGGTTGCCGGACATTTACTGATTTTTATTATAAGATCAATAACCCCGCCAATAACACCAAGTTGCGGGCTATGACCTTAGACGCGATCACTACCAATGAGACGCTTTGGTTTCGAGATAAGTATCCCTTTCGGGTGCTTAAAGAACAAATAGTTCCTGAGTTATACCATGAGATTAAGACCGGCAGGAGAAGAGAGATCAATATTTGGTCGGCCGCTTGCGCCACCGGTCAAGAGCCTTATTCGGCGGCCATAACGGCGTATGAATTCTATCAAAGCCACGGTTGTGAAGCCGACTGTCAGCACCAGGTCCGCATCCTGGCCACCGATATATCCTCCAAGGTTCTGGCCCAGGCCCAGGCCGGGAGCTACGACTATATTGCCATCTGCCGGGGCTTAGGGCCGGCTCAGATCTCCCGATACTTCCGAAAAGAAAAAGAAAAGGGGTGTTG